>JAVBJR010001200.1:0-7134 GCA_031546965.1 Dysgonomonas sp. | reverse complement strand
TATTGTAGCGTAAATAATCTATAGGCGGGTATAGCCAAATCGTTTCAAAATACTATAGGAACATATAGCCAAATCACTATAAGCACCTATAGCACATTATAGTAAATATTCTATAGGCGGCTATAGGGATTTCCACAAGGGTAGCAAACTTAAAAACACAGCAGAGTCCACGGCACACTTTGGGTTCCCATATATTTCTTTAAGACAGCCATTACTTGTCTAGATGTTGGGTTTGCAGTAGTAGAAAGGCCAACTCTTCCAGTATTACCTGGAATTCAATTTGTTATTTTTCATGGTCAACTTTGGTTACAACAATATTTCGTAATATCTGAATATTTGGCATGGAGATGTACATCTCGCCCGCTTGGTGGCGCTGCCATGCAACGACCTGCACAATTTATTTGCTATACAAAAACGGCACCTGGCGGCGTGCCCACAACCTACAAATTTGTTGCCACCATCGCAGAACGTGGCATGTATTTGATTTATTGAATTTCTTATACAATTGTACACATTTTACAAAAAGTTTGCAATTGACAATCTTTTTCTACGACTGTCGTCATATCTACTGTGCATTTCAGGAAAGATTGCGGTCGAGTGGCCGGGCCTCTCCCCCGACCGGTCTACTGCATTTTAGGGGGTTTGGGTATTTGAAGCTTGAACAGCATTCCGAATCATGACGTCACTGGGTAAAGGTGAACCTGCAAAAACAGCAAGCCTCAAATATACCCAAACCCCCAAAAAACCAGTAGTCAGTTTGGGGGAGAGGCCCCCACGACCGCAATCTTTCTTGAAATGCACAGTATGTTTGACAAAAACTATACTGAATATTAGTCTATATTAAATAATATCCTGATCCTAACGGGTCTTATACACTAGCAGTGTGTTAACCCGGGGGCCCATTCCTATCCTATTCATTACCTTCGCAAGCACGCAAGCGTGCTAACCCGTAGTCCATAGACCCATATGGGTTGCAAGAAAGCATTTTTAATGCACAATTTTGAGGGCCCACAGCGAATCCCTATGATGGTATTCTAGTTAATTAGAGGATGGGGGAAACCGGAGAACCCGGAGAAAATCCATCGCAGGCAGCCAAAATATAAAAATATAACATTTTGTGGTTTATAAAAATATAGTAATTTGGACCACAATAATACATTTCCGTAAATTACATTTTTAAGACATGTGTATGTAAAAATAGTAATAATTTTAGAATTTACGTACTTTGGCCTACTTTTATATTAACAGCCCATATTTTATTGAAAAAACATAATACTCGAACACAATATATGATGGAGCAATATTAGTAAAGACAGTTTTCTCCTGGTTTATAATTTGGTTTTTGATTTATACGTGTCAGCAAAATGTGCAAGATCCAATCGAGGAAATAAATTAAATTCTAAGTACTGTGCCTATTCCTCCCCTGGACACTGAAATTATTCCAGTCAGAATCTATTCCAGCCTAAATGTATTCCCACCTGTACTAAAAATTAAAAATGCAAAGTATTGATATTACTAATTTTCACTTATCAAAAATGTGTCGCTCACATGTCAAAATGCTCGGTAAACATTTTAAATAATTCAAATCAGACACTTAGAGAATAGTGCCGATGCGCGTCAATAACTTCACATTTGTTATTTTTCATGGCAAAACCAAAAAGGTAATAAAGAATATGGGCCAATGAAGACATTGAAAGTAGCTTAACGGAGGTTAGAAACAATTGCGGATAATTTGGGATCAAAATTATTAAGAAATAATGTGGAAAAATGTCATCCATAGGAATACATGGCATTAATAGCGCCACCTGGTGAGGAATGAGTGCGCAGCACATCCACAAAGGGGCAGCACATCTTAACAATTAATCGATAATTGTTTTATTCAATTTGAGTAATATAACATCTGAGAAATGAGCAAATTTGCATACAACATTGAGTCTAAGATGCGACAATAACCTGACTCTATGGTTGAGTTACCACATATTAAATACAACGGTGATACACATGACATGAAATAGTATACAGTAACTATGATTCTAACTTGTTTATAGATTTCTTTCCGCAATTTCAGAGCAAAGTGGTTTGGAATGTATTGTGGATCAAATGCAGATTAAATTGTGGATAAGAGCGGATGAAATTGCACATCAATTGGAGAATAAAGCGGATCAAATTTTAAATAATGTGCACATCAAATTGCGGATAGTGTGTGGATCAAATTGTTGATAAGGTGTAGATAAAATTTTGAGATATTTTGATTAATTAGATTTTAGTTTTCTTCATGATTGCACATATTCACGAATGGGTTTCCTTTAATCAATCGCTCCACGCTAAGCACCATCAATGCCATAATTATTCCAATTCCACAAATACCAAATGTGATCCAAGTTTCTGAGAAAGTTGCTACAATTTCAGAGGGTTCTTCTCGTTTCAACCATTCTAGATGTCGTTTACGTAGAATATGCAGAATTCCAACTTCACGCAGTCGATAAATCCTGCAAATAAATACATAAGTTTATCACTATTTTGCTGAATTTCTTATTGGAATGCAATATAATCCATACACTTACGCTTTTGAAAATGTGTCAACGAATTGGAAATCTTGTGCAATCGGCATGCTGGATGGCACCTGTACTTCGGGAATCTTGAAGTTCGATACATACAAGTTGTCCATGAAATGTGCTTTGCCACCGGATGTTGACATTATTACAACCCAGGACCCGTTTGCAACTAGTTCACGGTGTTCATTATCAGTTCGGTGAAAATTTTTGGTCTTACATGGCAGAACGAGTTGACGAACTTCTCGAGTCTGAAAAAAATTATATATGTATTTGTATTTTTAGATATTGAACGTTTGCCCACCAATATTAGTATAATCAATCAAACATGATAAGTGGGAACATTGTGAATTTCGTGCTCGAAGGGTAACAAAAAGATTCTGCACCCTCGTATCTATTTTCATTTTTAACTGTTTTTTTGTGCTTCCTGATGGCTAGTATTTAATTATTAACGGAGAAAAGTCCGCTGTTAGATGCGAGCGAGTGGGCATAACTGGGAGCCTCAAGATAGCTGCATTTTGTCCGTTAAAAATGGTTGAAAGTAATAAAGAGATACGAGGGTGCTGAATCTATTTGTGAAAACATTATTTATCTGCGATTGAAAATATGCCTGTGCGAGTTTGCCCAAGGCCAGAGGTCACTATTTGGCAACATTCGCAATTTAATTGCTGCAGATTCCAATAACGCACTAATCAAAACAATACGGCTTTGGCAGGATCAGGATTCAGGCTGCAGTCACACGAGCGCAGCAAAACTGTCCAGGTGCTAAACGTTGCGGCCAATGAAGAAGGTACGGTGGCTCATAGGGACAATCTACAAAACATGTCCACTACACTATAGTTCACACCATGGTGCAAACTGTAGTGTAGTGCACTACACTACAGTTCGCACCGCTACACTACAGTTTGATCACTACACTACACTTTGTTCACTACACTACAGTTTGGTCACTACACTACAGTTTGGTCACTACACTACAGTTTGGTCACTACACTACAGTTTGACCACTACACTACAATTTGGTCACTACACTACCGTTTGACCACTACACTATCGTTTGACCACTGCACTACAGTTTGGTCACTACACTACCGTTTGGCCACTACACTATAGTTTCATAACTACACTACCGTTTGGCCACTACACTACAGTTTCATCACTACACTACAGTTTGACCACTACACTACCACCACCAGCAATATCAATATCGCTATGGGGCCCAGTTCACGGTATCGAATGAGTATCGGAATCGTATCGAACTGTATTAATGCCATTATGGCATGGTTTCTTTGCAATGTAGTATGTTTTTTCGTATATCAAACATGCATTCTTGCATGTATTTACGTGTATCGTATATTGAACTGTATTAATTTTGTTTTTGTTGTGTATGGAACTTGCAATCTCGTATTTTTCTATGTATCGTAAGTGTATCGAATGTGGAACTTTTAAAATTAAGTTTTTCGAACGTTTGCTCTGGTATATTTCAATGTATCGTAAATAATTATAAAAGAATACACATTCGATACACTTACGATACATAGAAAAATACAAGATTGCATGTTTGATACACCAAAAAACCGATGTAAAAACGGAATACAGTTCAATATGCTCACGATACACCTAAATATAAGAATGCATGTTTGATATACGAAAAAATATACTACATTGCAAAGAAACCATGCAAAAACTGCATTAATACAGTTCGATACGATTCCGATACTCATTCGATACCGTGAACTGGGCCCCATAGCGATATTGATATAGCTGGTGGTGTTATAGTGTAGTGGTCAAACTGTAGTGTAGTGGTCAAACTGTAGTGTAGTGATGAAACTGTAGTGTAGTGATGAAACTGTAGTGTAGTGGCCAAACGGTAGTGTAGTTATGAAACTGTAGTGTAGTGACCACACTGTAGTGTAGTGACCAAACTGTAGTGTAGTGACCAAACCGTAGTGTAGTGGCCAAACCATAGTGTATTGACCAAACTGTAGTGTAGTGCCCAAACTGTAGTGTAGTGACCAAACTGTAGTGTAGTGGTGCGAACTGTAGTGTAGTGGTGAGAAACGTAGTGTAGTGGACATGTTTTGTAGATTGTCCCTATGAGCCACCATAAGAAGGTCACACGAACATTGTCCGTTAAAATTCACGACAGATTTACGTCGCTCAAGGATGTGACGCAGCCGCGACAAAGACGTAACACGCAACACGCAACAGCATAACAACAACTGCTACTTCGATTTTATTCATTTTATTACTAAACGTTTTATGGACTGCAGCACTCTGTGTGACCATGGTGAAAACGGACCACAAATTGCTGTCGGGCAACTGTCAAGCTGAAGTCTGTTTTCACACGCTCATGTGACTTTAGCCTCAAGTTTTCCGTAAGTATTTTTTCTGGATGTCTTTTCATGTTATTTCCTAGAGGTACAAACTTTTGTACGACTCGATGAGCGCGAAATTCACAATGTTCCCCCTTAATCCCAGCATTGCATAATGAACAATTCCCAAGCAAGATAATTAAATGAAAATAAAAGTGAATGGAACTGCATTTGGTTTTTAAAGATAGGGCTGTAAAGTAAATAACACAGTAATCCCCATTATAGTTAGGGCAAACAATGTGGATGTGTCACGTAAGCAATGTGAGGCATATATGACGCTGCAATAACATTAAGCACCTTTTGCAATATCGTTTGATTACTATTGGCTGTCTAGGCTATAGAGGGGCCTTAGGTCTTTACATACTAGTTATTAAAACTGACAAATGTGACTAAGGCTCTCATAACTTACATTGAATCCATGCAAAGTCATTGCTTCCATTGCGTATGCTGGAGTATACATGTATGATTTGCTAACATCACACCAGTCATGTGCATCATGAAATGGAAAACTTCTTCCATGAGATAATACTCTTAATGAGAAAATAATCAAGTAATAATTTAAAGCAAAGAAGAACAGAAAATTCAGTGACAGAAGTAACCATCTGCAGGACATATTTGGACCTCTCTGCCATTCCACTGAAAATGTAATAAATTAACAGCACTGAACTTGTTAAGCAACTCGCATGAAACACAGAAATAATCAATACTTTGAAATGCTATCATGCTCTCAAAGCCCAAAATCCTCCATAATGCATTCTTGGACTTGTTCTTCACTCTCGGATGATTCTTGAGAGTTGGACTTGTATCAAAATTGAAGAAAAAGCATAAATTGCAGATGCAAAGGATTGCCGATAGGGATAGCCACACTTTGAAGCGGAAAATGGATAACAGTGTTTCTATGCTGAGAAGTGTCTCAATCTTTGCAGCAAATAATGAGAGGCTATCTTCGAATAATATGGGCAGATATGTCATCATCATAACGTTGAGAATCATACAGTTGGCAATGAGGATGTCACCTTCCTATGCACATATGTGTATGAAGAAACGTTTGTATTTATATTGCTACCGACTTTTGAAATATGTAAGAAGTATTTACTGAATACATACAAAATTTATAAATGAGTGGTAATATTCTTGTGCAGATATATTTTTAGTTGTGATACTTTTGGAAAAATTCAATAAGGCACAGGTTTTATTAACACTTGTTTATCAATCCGAAAAGCGACTTAAAATGTCCCGAATTACCAAGTATCAATTTTGATGTTACACACAATTTACAAAGGAAGTCTTTCAAATGTTAGACCTTTGCAGGCTGTACGACGCTTGTGAACATTATTTATTGGTGTAAACATACAAGACATGGCTAGTGTTATGTATCAGGATGAACAAAAGTTAATTATACTAGGTGCCGCACATTCCTGCAAAGTTATGTTGAAATCTGCAAATACATTTCAAACATTTCCTTTTTTGCTCGTTTGTTTAAATTTAATGTACAATTGCTCGGTAATTTCATTTCTCCCGTTTGGAGTAATATGTACAGGAATCATTAGCACACTGAACCCTAATGTCCTGAAAATTCTTACTTTAATTCATTGAACTGTTTCCAAGGTGTTTCGAAAAGTTTGAGCTTGGTTTCTAATGATTCAAAGCCATGGTTAACCCTAATCACACAGATGGTTGAGGGACTTTAAAACAATGGAGAAAAGACATAAAATGAGCGAGTGTTTTGATCGTGGGCGATGGATTTAGGTATGTCATGACAAGGGCAACCTAGTTAGGCAAAAGCCGGTCGTTATAGTTGTGTGAATTGCTATGATGTCCAAAAAATGAACTGCAAATATTATTTTAATATCTCAATTGGTTTGGCAACAATATTATTATTTTGCTTCATCATAACATGAAAATGTTAAAGGTTTTAATTATCCTGCCCAAAATAAAACTATAATACAAAAAACCCTTCAATTCCATTCACTATTTAGGTATAACTAATATTTAAATCAATCAAAATTTAAATATCCCAAGTCGTTTTGAAACTATATTACTTTTATATCAAACTTATTCGAATATTAAGGGAGTAGATCGTGCACGGCCGGGTGGAGCGTGTTTTGGGGGTGGAAAATCGTGGCGGGAAAACTTACGGGCTTAATTTAAAATTATCGGGTCACTATTTCGAAAAACTAACGGTTGTAGGTTGTTCCGGATGAGTT
>JAVBJR010000183.1:0-6227 GCA_031546965.1 Dysgonomonas sp. | reverse complement strand
TTTCTACGTTAAATAGCGGTTGTTTCGAAAAACATCCGTGAACATAAACGAACGATATCGTGTGAAAAAGTATTTTCAACTAGTTTAGATTACGTTAGGTTTATTATTTTATTTTTCTGTCGGTAGCATCTTGGTAGCATTAAGAGTGGATGAGGGGTGGGGCATATAAAGTCATAGACTATCTATGATAATTTCGTACCTCCCGTAACAATTGCGTTACATCACCGAGGCAAAACTAATTAACCAAAAGTAATCTAAACTAGTTAAAAATACGTTTTCACACGCTGTCGTTCGTTCATGTTCACGGATGTTTTTTCGAAACAACCGCTATTTAACGTAGAAAACCGGTTTTATTGTCATACTCGCTATTCTGGCCAGCATACAAAGCAGCACCAAACGGGATTCTGACCGCAGCGCCACCAACGGAAAAATCCATGCAACTAAATCGGCATGTTGTGGATATATTACAAATATAATATAATTATTATTTTTATAAATATTATTACATATACAGTAATATAATTATTATAATATTAGTATATTATATTATTATTGTACCAATATGTGAACTTGTATAGTGCAATTCTAATAATAATGTCAAACTTCCATGCTAAACCTCCATGCTTCCATTGGGATCCAGCAAAACGTTGTCTGCAAAATGGCGGCTCAGACGTATAGCGCCACCTAGCGGAAGGAGCGTCGCCTCTCTGAGCCGTTTAGCTCGCTTTCACATCCCTCCCACATACACATCCTTGGTCCATCAGTCAGTTTTTGGCTATATGATGTCATCTTCACCAGTTTGTGTCATATTTTATTTACGTGCTTTTACAATTAAATATATAAATTTATACCATATATTTTTACAAGAACTGATCATTTATAACAAGTTTTATCAAAATATAAGTATATCATTAAGCTACGTACAAATTTTTGGAAATTAAATAAATGTTTTTGCAATTTCATGAAAAATTGGTGATGATGTCATCATGTTGGGTCAGTCAGTCATTTTGTAATTGATGACGGGTGATGATTTTGGTATCATTAGGTCTTTTTTTCCCATTATTGTGATGACATAATATGTGAACGGCCCCTTTGCGGAGCGGCGCCGCTATGGTACCAACGAGCTGTAGGGGTTTACAGGAGAGGCTATCACGCTTCCTGCTGCACTTTGAAGCTAGTAGGCAGTCGTGTGCGCAGGTGCGGGAGCGCAATGCACCTTGGGTAAATATTTTTGAGGAAATTGGGTACAGTCAAACCTCCTTATAACGAATATGAGGGGACCATACAATTTCTTCTCTATATCGAGGTTTTGTTATACGGAACGAGTCTTTTTAACGAAAATTCGTTATAGTAACCATTTTTATGTAATTTTTCTGTAGTACTTATGAGGATGTTGTACCTACCGCAAATGACATATCAAATAGAACAATCAATACCAAAATTCTCTGATAAATTGTATGCATATTATTACATTATAAAATTGACTAGACAGATTTTACTTAGTCCATTATCTCCTTTTCAAAGAAATCTCAAAAAGACACTGAACATTGACTTTAAATTTCGTAGTAAAGAACATTTTTGAAAGTTGGTGTACTAATATTGCTTCTTTACAAAGGAAAGTTCGTTATAGAGAATTCGTTATATAGCACAAATTTAACATGGTGGCCAACCAAATTCTTAGAAAAATTCGTTACAGTGGTCTTTTCTTTAAAAAGAGGTTCGTTAAAAGGAGGTTTGACTGTACCTGCCTATCTTGCAAATTAAAAATTATACATTTTCGAACGCCCTGTTTGTGGGTTCGAAAGTCATCAAAGTGCACATGAGCAGATGTCCCCCAACATGTACATCATGTTCATGTGCTTGTTTTTTTGATATTTGCATTCATTTTCCAAATACCTACCACGCAACGGTTAGGTGGCTCACCCTGTATAGACCTACACAGCATTTAGCAAGGCCATAGTTTGTGCTGATAATGAGACATTTTACTTTGTATTAATTCCACCTATTCCAAATTACTGTAACTCCACCCAATCCTGACGTCATATGTGATATATCCACGCCCATTTCACATCGGTATCATATAGGGTGCCAACTAAGGGAGTGTTCAATGTATATAGGTGTGATTTCATTAGCTCCTCCCTGAGCAAGTGTTGTGAACACAGTACCTGGTAAAATCTATGCAAGCATTTTGTTTTTTATATTGTCATTGAACCGTTCCACAGAAAAGTGTCAAATTGTAAAAATTATAAATCGCTCAAATCAAAATGTTATTTCCATTTCATCAAAAAGCTTACAAAAACAAACCAATGTGCCAGGAGAAGGTTATAAAGGGAATAAGCAGCATAAATACAACAACTAATGTTTTGCATTGCAGGGCTGCCCAATTCACACTACTTTAGTACAGTACAGTCGGTCCACAAAGTATAGAATAATACATGTTTTGGTTGCCATGTTCAGTGGTTGCTTTAATTTACCATGAAACACCATCGATAATTTCTAAAATAATATTACTATTCATTAGCGTAATGTACAAGGTATCTTCTGCAAAAGTTCAAACCAGTATGATGATCCATGTGTTTACAAATAATTACTTGATGAAAGTGAGTTGTGCATAAAGTGTAGAATAATCACATCCTTGTCCACAAAGTTTATAATAATGCCGTTAATATTTTGTGCAGTCACCACGCTTGTGAAATACAGCTTGTATTCTTTTACACATACTATTAAGTAACACTTCACCACATTCTTCTGATATTTCTGACCACATCCTTTTGATGGCATTGATCAATTCCAGCTTGATGTGTGGTTGAGCTTTTGAACATCTTTCTTAAGTAGATTCCATAAATTCTCAATTGGATTGAGGTCCAGTGAGTTTGGAGCCCAATCAAGAACATCTAATTGATGTTCTTGCATCCACATTTTGGTAAGTTTAGAGGTCTTGTTGGAATGTCATGAGATCAACTCCAAACTCATCTTCAATGGTTGGGACTAGGAAGTGCTCCAAAATGTTAACGTAAACATCTGCAATCACTGTTCCGTTTATCATGCAGAGTTTACCAACACCCCTGTGAGATAAACAGCCCCAGACCATCACGTTTTGAGGGAATTTCACAGTCCTTGCAATGCAGCTGGGGAGATCTGTCTCATTTCTCTGCCTCCAAACTTTCCTGCTTCCTTCATCAATACAAAACATTGCTTAATAGATGAAGACAACATTTTCCCAATCTGCCTGTTGAAATGCCTTGTACTTTTGAGCCTATCAGAGGCACTTCTTCTTGTGTAGTTTGGTCAAAAGTGGTTTCTTCTTTGGCTGCACAGAAATTAACCCCATTTTCTTGAGGTACGTCCAAGGATGCAAACTTGGAAATTGGCTTCTCCGTCAAAGCACATAAATGTTTAGCAATGCCACGCACGAACATTCTCGTATTTGCTGTCATCAAAGGTTTTAGGCAACGCAAAGCACGCGTTGTGCATTTGAAGGGTCTACCTGGTTTTAGTTTTGCATCAGTGCTGTGTTTGTTCCGAAATTTCTGTATCACTTTACAGACATTAGATTGACTACACTGAACTTTGTTAGCTATTTCACTTTGTTTTAGGTTTCCAGCTTCATGCAAAGCAATAATTTCAGCCTTTATATGGCTACTGAGGTAATAGGCACGACCCATGCTTCTGTGATGCAAGGTAGAGACAAATGAATTAATATGCTGTATGCACTGTATGAAAATAACGTTCCACAATCTCATCACATCAAAATGTGAGATCCAAGGTCCGAATTTAATATGAATTACAGCAATTTTTCTAAACTTTACGGACAAGGATGTGATTATTCTACACTATGGACAACTCACTTTTATTAAGTAATTATTTGTTAACACATAGATCATCATACTGATTTGAACTTTTTGCAAAAGATACCTTGTACATTATGCTAATGAATGGTTTATGATATTATTTAAGAAATTGTCAATGGTGTTTCACGGTAAATTAAAGCAACCACTGAAAATGTCAACCAAAACATGCATTATTCTATACTTTGTGGACCAACTGTATGTTCTATTATTTATAGGGCAGCCACCAGTTAAGGTTGGTAATTACGATTTTTTCTGCTGCTTTACCTATATACTTTTAAAATGTTGGATGTATGTATGAACTAAATGTTTGTTGTGCAGGCTCGATGTTTAGAAAATGCTATATTTGTCATTTAGGAGGTATATTTTGGCATTGCAATACTGTATACATCATTTGATGCCTTTTATAGAGTGCTACTGTAGAATCTCTCTAAATTTGTATTCTGCATTAATGCATACCTGCCTATAATATGCATGCAATTTTGCGTTTCCCGAACTTGTACTGTAGGCCCACCTGTGTTATTGCATTGCATATAGTACCTACATATATATAGGAAGGCATTGTAACAAACTTTGGCAAAACATTGCCTGTTTTTCGCAAGATATTGTTGATGAACCCATCACTCCCAAGCAAGCATTTTTTATAATTCTTGCAAGATATATCATGCGAAATGTTTTTTATCAATAATTAATGAATGTTAGAGTTGTTTAATTCTTGACCATTAAATTATATAACACAGCACAAAATTTCTGACTTTTTTTAACCTGAAAAAAATGGATGAACTTGTCATACACTTCCATGTTTTTCCAACATTAAAAATTAACATCCTTAACAATTACAGTCTAGCTTTTTTTCAAACAAATTTCGATTGTTGCATATGTTCTTTTATGCACAACAAAAATAACCGGAAGTATGCCATAACAGAGGTTCTTCTGTATATGAAAACTGACTGCTGTATTTTCCTTATCTGGAGCGCTATTGCTGTAGCAGAATGAGTCGGTGTCGCATTTAAATGTTGCACTTAAAATTACTGTGGCGCTTCTACCAAAGGATTAAGTCAGTTAGTCGAGTGGGGGAGTGTTTTAAAGTGATAAACATCCAATTTTTATAATAACTATAATATTTCTGGGTTCATTATTTTATAGAAGGGAGGAAGCATTACAAAAAGTAATAAGAGCAAGGTTCTTATGTTTATAATTGTACGTCTTTGATTTACAAACATTCACCATGTATGTAGTATATAAGTAACCTTTTTCAGTAAGCAGCCATTGGCCGAAAAAAAAACAATTAAAAATGGCGTCTCTAGTTGGGATGAAGTGGATAAACTGGTTTTCTGCCAACCAGTTCGCAGCTTTATCCCAACTAAGGCCTCCATATTGGAAAAATGCTGTGCTACTGAAAAAGGACAATTATACTCGTATAATTATTATGAGATTAATGTCCAGGTACTGATTAGTACCTTTGTAAACCATGGTATATACCTATATATTGCGAACATATTATTGTCATTGATCTTAAGGCATTTATAACTATGTATGTAGTTTATAACATCTGATTTTCTTTCAAATTTCCCACGGGTATTTTTCAACGGCGAAATTGTCTTTTGCCAGAGCGCTTCTGCATGTTGTGATAAGAGATATTACGACGGCAAATTTAATTCAACGACGCTTCAACCATAGGATTTTACGATAAAGGCGCTATTTACAAGCGGGAAAATTTGAATGGGAAATCGAACTAATATTTTTTCTTGTCAGGATTTCGTTCCTGAATTCTGGTTTTCGTTCCGATTTCGGTTCTTAAGAAAATGTGCTGTATACGCACATTCTAAATTACAAGTCTCTCTATAGGCGTGGGGAACAGCATCAATTTGTTTATATTTTAGATTTAAATGTCTATTGAACTTTATACAGCGCATGTTTAGTATTGGGACCATTCATAAATTATGTCACCTTGTTTTCTGCAATTTTTGTGTTCCTCCCTGTCATCCGGCCTCTTACTCCTACCCCATTTATTAGACAAAATAAGTTGTAATTCAAATATCAAGAGATGAAGACTTGCACAAAACAAGTAGTAAACTGAATTCTCAAAATAAGTCTAAATGTTAAAGTCCATGGATAATAATATTAATGCTGTAAAGGTGCTGCTACTTATTATCACTGGTGCAAGTGCATAATAATAATTCTAACATGAATATTTGTAATGTTTCTAACAGCAAAAAAACAACATGGAAGCTAGTACATATGCCAACCACACCCTATTATCAGATTTCAGCCGAATATGGCATCCCAGACCTCCATATTTTTCTGGATGTCTTTTAAGTATGACCCCTAAGATAAGTATCTTCACAAGGTCTTTTTAGCACACTGGCTTGTTAAGAA
>JAVBJR010000434.1:0-5189 GCA_031546965.1 Dysgonomonas sp. | reverse complement strand
CATTTATGCATGCATGCATAAATGTCATGACAGAAAATGGTTAGGCCTTATTTGGACCAGTATTAATGTATGGTCACAAGGCAGCATTTTACCCGAACCTCTTTACTCTGACTGTGCTCATATAAACCCAACTTCAAAATACTACTATCATTGCAAAATCTTACCTAATAGTAGCAGCCAATATACCTCCAACATAGAGTCCTGGTAAACCCGGAATATAACCAATAATTTCCATAGCAAATAATGGAATGACCTGCAAATTTAAATAAATGTTGAAGTCTTTGTTTATAATGAACTGGAATAAATGTTGTGGCTTAATGGACATGGAATTTTGACCGGCATTGAAATATTACCTCACTAATTATGCTTTATGCATTCATACACCTATATTTCGAATTAACGGCAAAACCATTCAACACAATCATTTTACTACCTTTTCTATACACACAGAGCTTCAAACAACAGAAACCCCACAAACGTCCAAAATATAAAACAGTTAGATCTAATAGACTTCACCCATCAATATAACAATTAATATTGCAGCAATTTGAATGAATTAAATGTGTCGGTAAACTTTCCCATCCATACCATCAAATTTCGATTGTGGTTGAAATATTTCAAGTAACTGGTTCCCCAGTTCCTGTTCTAGGTTTCCAAGTCCCTGCTTCGAAGTTCTATGTTCCTGCTCAAGGGGGCGCTGTTCAATTCTCCAAAGTTTGTTCCTGTCTTCAAATCTTCAAATCAAGGGGGCACTGCTCCATTATCCTAGGCTTGTTCCTGTCTACGTCTCTGCCCGTTTGCCTGCAGTACTCGACTTGTTCCTTGCATCCCTTTCAAGTTATGACCCTGCTGGCTCCTGCGTCACCTATGTCTTGTTCCTCAATCTCTGGGCACTCCTCCACTGGTTTCTGTACAACAAGTGTGGTTGCTCCTCCTGAAGTCTATGGTGCCTGGTCTGATCCTCAATTCCTATCTTCTCTTGGTGTGCTGATTCTGCGGACCAGAACTGGTTCTCAGCTGCCCGTGTCTCTGGTTTTCAAATCAACTTGATCCCATCCAGTGAGGAACCTGCTGGCTCCTGTCCAAGGGGGCGCTGACTCATCTTCAAGGACTTGTTGCTATCCAAGGGAGTGCTGCTCCGATCTCCGAGATCTCCGTTCTAGTCAAGTGGACACTGTCATTCAGGTTCCCTGTCTTCTCCTGGGGACGCTGCCTTGTACTGGGCGTCATCGTGTTCCAGAGGATGCTGCCTAGATCCTGGCTCTTCGGTGTGTACCAGAGGGCTCTGCCTTCTGTCAGGCTTTTACATTCGCTCTTGAGGGCGCTGCCCTGGCTCCCAGTCTATATCCTTGACCAAGTTCCTGTATTCCAAGTTCTTCAATCTAAGTTCCTATAGTCTCCAAGTTCCTAGTCTCCAAGTCCCTAGTCTCCAAGTCCCTAGTCTAAAAGTTCCTAGTCTCCAAGTTCCTAGTCTCCAAGTTCCTAGTCTCCAAGTTCCTAGTCTCCAAGTTCCTAGTCTCCAAGTTCCTAGTCTCCAAGTTCCTAGTCTCCAAGTCCCTAGTCTCCAAGTCCCTAGTCTCCAAGTCCCTAGTCTCCAAGTCCCTAGTCTCCAAGTTCCTAGTCTCCAAGTTCCTAGTCTAAAAGTTCCTAGTCTCCAAGTTCCTAGTCTCAAAGTTCCTAGTCTCCAAGTTCCTAGTCTCCAAGTTCCTAATCTCCAAGTTCCTAGTCTCCAAGTTCCTAGTCTCCAAGTTCCTAGTCTCCAAGTTCCTAGTCTCCAAGTTCCTAATCTCCATGTTCCTTTTTCCACGTTGTTGCTCCAAATTCTCGTCAAAGTCCTAGCTCCAAATTCCCTCCGAAGTTCATGTTCCAAATTCCCTCCGAAGTTCATGTTCCAAATTCCAGTACCTTGCAGTGAAGGCATTGGGACAATCTTTTGGAGGTTGTGTCCCCCCCTCAGCTAAGCCACCACCAGGACTTGTTGCGGCCAAGCGGTTGTCAACCCCTGACACAAGTCGTACTCATTAGCTGATATGGCAGACTGTAACGCATGAACATGGGAAAGCGTTAAGTGGAGCATGTTGGTGCAACTGGCGCAACATGTTCCAAAATGCTGAGCTGAACAGCATTCAAAAGCCATATTAAGACGACACAGACACTAGACCCCAATCAATATCGTAATATTATTTTTGCACAGTTCTTCATATTTCCATTCTGAACTAATGGATTCTGTCCATCAAGTCTTTACCAGAGATCAAATGACCAACTAAAGAACAAGCCAACAAGACTGCCCTTTCTACTGCACCTCAAACATGACCAGTGCCCCGGAGTCTATACTAGCTTAGGGGATTGATATTTTTATAAAGCAAGTCTAGAACAATTGTGGAATTTGGAAAGCGATAAAGGAGGCAATAGCACTTCGCAAAATTCAACATGTCCCACAAACCTGATCTATTGAAGAGATCATTTTAGACCGCAAAGAGTCACAATTGTAATAGTTGGCAAAAGTAACCAGGCCAAGGAAGCATGCCAACATGAATACGACAAAGTACATAAAGTTGCCTATCAACAACGACCTATATAAAGTTTAGATTTGTATTACATTTGCAAAATGTATTACAATTATTTAATTTGCATACTTTCGGGACTCCTTAATGTTCTTTGCCGCCATATGTCTCTGCACAATAAGTTGATTGCCAAACGTTGTATACAATCCAATGTAAAAGTATCCAAAATTTAAAGACCACACTGTGTACCTGGACGTTGGTGTACTTCTCCAACTGGTTACACATAAGTTATATCTTAGTTTTGCATTACAATAATTTAGCACAAATTGAAGGCGAAGACCCACTGAAAAAAGGTGTCTCTTTGTCCTGCGGCAACATTTCCCCATACATTTGAAATTCCTCCAACATGAATAATTCCCAAGATAACTATCAGCAAAGTGGTACCAATGATGATAATACCTTGAATTACATCAGTCCATACCACGGTTCGAAATCCTCCCTAAAACATTTCTTAAAATTTAGTCAATAGTTACAAACCAGATTACATACAGCTATTCAAACTGACCAATGACGTGTACAAAATGCACGCAATCGCCATTGGAGCGATCGATTCCCAAATGCCAATTCCAAACACTGCAAATTAATGCTTTACCATTATATTGAGGAAATCTATAATAGTAGATGCAAACATAATTTCAGTAAGTCATACCTTGATTGATTGCCAGCGATGGTACATATATCGTTGTTGACAAGAAAAGTACCTACAAAATTAAGCAATTTAACACTGGTATAAATGTAGATTTAAATGTATCACCTACTGTTGGAATAGTGTAGATTATAGCTGAAAACATACGAATTCTACGACAGAAACGATGTTCCAAATACTGTATTTTTAAAAGAGAATAAGTGACTCAATATTATGCCACTTCAAAATGTAACACGTTTGATCAAGCACAAGAAGGGACCTGAAGCTGGTTAGGATGGGATTGTAAAGCAGGTTTGTGGATGGCATGTTGACTCCATATTTTAACAATTGCTTGTCGTGCAGCACATAGTCTGTATAGTAATTTAGTGGACACTCGGTATTTCAATGAAACTAAGGAAATCAGGCAAAAATGGATACACATATGTTAATGACAACTTAAAACAGATTGTGACACATTTTCACAACGATAACTGCCATGGCTTTCATAGCAGGTATTAAAATGTGGGAATGGGAGAAATCAACTGTTCGATATTTTAGTGATTTTAGTGGACACTGAACTAAAATGTTACATAAAAATTTCCTGATACTTAATTGACCCTCCATTTGTCTTTATTACGTTAAAAACTACTTCCGTCATAGATTCTACTAATGTATGCCTGTATGCCTACTCTTAGGATCATTTTTATACCTTTTATACTTCTGATAGGGCTTGGAATTCATCTGTTGAGTTATAACCGCAATCGGAGCAACACCATTGTACTCAAATCCTCTGCATCATCACCGATCCACAACCTAGAATCCTCTTACAATGGAATGATGGTTCCTTCAGTATATCATGCCAATAGCACTGCAGGCCATTGGGTCCATCCAAATTAAACTTCTTTTCATCAGTAAATAGGACTTGCAGCCTATATGGTTAACACATGTTGTCGTACTCACTTCAAGTCGTCGTGCCTTGTAAAATGTTAAGGGTGGTTTACCTTTTTCATTTTTGAATGTTATCGTTGGCGATGTTAATAGAACCTTCCATGCAGGCCAACACTTTACTGGCAACAGTAAATTTGCAGGTATTTTAGCTGCAGACTGTCTAGTAGAACTTGCTGCACGAACTATCCTCCGTTTATCACGTTCTGTGAGCTTTGGTTATGCACCACATTTCTTTTTTGGATCAGTTCTGGGCTTACAGGACAAATATAATCCAATTGTTGACTTTGGTCATTTGTTGCAATGCTGCTGACTCAAGGAAAGACTTCCCATCCTCTCTGAATACCGTATTTACTCTTTTAAACCCCCGGGGGTTCTTTTAAAAAAATTGGCAAAGACCGGGGGGTTTATTAGAGACGGGGGTTAATAAGAGACCGGGGTTTATTTACACTAAAACACAAATGAGCCTGAATACCTTATAAAGCATTACCATCCGGGATTGATATTGAAATATTACATTCATTCGGACTCGTCAAAGATGACTAATACATTTAGTTGTTGCTGTTCTTCATCGTCTTCCTCATAAATCTGGACTGGAAGTGATGCCAGATATACCCGGGGTTTTGTCGGAGACCCGGGGTTTATCGGAGACCCGGGGTTTAGCGGAGACCCGGGGGTTTATTAGAGACCCGGGGTTTATATTCACTACATACCTCAACAACCAGGGGTTTAATAGAGACCGGGGTTCATAGGAGACCCGGGGTTTAAAGGAGTAAATACGGTATGTGGATTTCTCAGTTTTAAATTGTGGTTAATTTCAGCCTTGTAACCATGGTTATCACACATCTACTGTACTGCAGCAGAGAGAAGCAATTCCAAGGTCGGGGATAACAAGGGACAAGGGCAGGGACACGTCCCACAAAAAGGGGGGGGGCGGGGTGGAGAGACAGAGGTGGTTTAGAAAAACCCCCCCGGGTAGGGGGGTGGGGTGGGTGGGGACACGCGCCCCCCCCAGAGAAAGAAGGGGGACAACCCCAAAGACAACAGAAGAACAC
>JAVBJR010000900.1:0-3694 GCA_031546965.1 Dysgonomonas sp. | reverse complement strand
GTAAAGCAATGGAATCCACTTCTCATAAGTCATGAAACAAGGCAAATTTATTGTGCCAACATGTTTCGGCCTAAGTGCAAAAGGCCATCTTCAGGGCTCAGGACTACAACATATTGTGAAGAATAAAAATCTCAAGTTCCGCAAGTCGCCATCCGGAAGAATAAAAAGAAGCAGAAACTGCTTTGTCAAAGTGTCAGCTAACCATCCGAAACATGTTGGCACAATAAATTTGCCTTGTTTCATGACTTATGAGAAGTGGATTCCATTGCTTTACACTGAATGAAATTACCTCATATCTTTCCCATAATCATGGAAGATGAACGGGAATTGGGTTTCCCAGGGGCCCCGCCTACAGCCGGTTCCTATGCGTAAGTGGGCGTGACAAATCCGAATCTGGTTGTTTTGAGGCTCCGCCCCCTAGCCATTTGGCCTTGAATGACGGTCAATGTTTCAAAAGCAATTGATGGTAACACAAGCCGGTTCCTACGTGTTAGTGGGCGTGCCGAATCCGGTGGTCCCGAGGCTCCGCCCCCTAACCATTTGGCCTTCAATGAAGGTCAATGTTTCAAAAGTAATCAACGGCAATGCTAGCCGGTTCCTAGGTGTAAGTGGGCGTGCCAAATACGAATCCTGTGGTCCCAAGACTCCGCCCCCAACTGTTGGTCTTCAATGAAGGTCAATGTTTCAAAAGCAATGGACAGAAACACGAGCTGGTTCCTACATGCAAGTGGGCGTGGTGAATCTTAATCTGGTGGTCCTGAGGACCAGCCTCTAATCATTTAGCCTTCAAATAAAGGTCGATGTTTCGAAAGCGATCTACAGAGACACAAGCCAGATCCTAGATGTAAATGGGCATGGTGAATACGAATCCGGTGGTCCTGAGGCTCCGACCCCAACCTTTGGCATTCAATGAAGGTCAATGTTCCAAAAACGATCTATGGCAACGCAGACTGGTTCCTAGGAATTATTTCAAATGCCAAATCCAATTCAGGTGGTCCCGGGTGCAGCATATAAAAAAAACATCAAATCTCACGATTGGTCTGTAGCAAACCTTGGGATGGTATCACGGCTGCAGTGGTTTTCCCAAGGCGCTGCCGAATCCGAATTCTGGTTTCACAAAGGCCGTTCATCAAACCAGTTCCAAGGTGTATGTAGGCATGCAGAATCTTATGTCCCATGGCACCTCACCCAAGCCGTCAGGCTTGATTATAGGTCAAGGTTTCAAAAGTGACCCACAGCAAACTTCAAGCCTATTTTAATCACTCATGGGCAACTCTCACTACCAGGAGATTTCTAATAATCTGCTACATGCCCAATTTCCCTAAACCAATGTGCCACTCATCAGCCGTGTGTTCAATCACAAGTTAGACCTTGTAATCGACTGCATAAAAAATGTGCCTTTCGAACATTTGTCTATTTCACCTATGTCATCGTGAAGGTCTGGCCCCACCTCGGCCACAAGATACATGATGTGTGTCACACACAGTGCATGAGCTGGAGATGCACGAGCCTTGTAATGAGTCCATAATGGTAGGAGAGGACCAGAAGGAGAAAGTGCCGGAGCAGGCGCAGCGCTGACAGAACAGCTCCAGCGCATTTTGCAGCACTGCTTTCTCCAATCCTGGGGCTGCCTGTGTGTCCTACCTGCAAGCGTCACTCCAATACAAGTGGAACCCAAGCACTTTCCATTGGCAGAAGTGCAAGAAGTGCACTGACCTGATAAAGTGCATGCACTGGGTCAGCAATACGGTGACCTCTTCTCTAACCATTAACTCCCTCTGCACAGTGTCTCTGTGTGCAACTTCCAGGACCTGCGAATGGTCAAGGGTAAACTGTAGCAGACCTTTTGGAAAGCAGCAGTTGCTGCAGGCCTGTTTTTAACCAACGATGAGTGGGACCAGTGTGATGTGCAAGGCAGTGCCTTTCAAGTTGTCTGCACTTGATAAGACACCTACGTTGGGCCAACCTCCAGCACAGTGAGCTCTTCACCATATGCTAACTGCTTCTGCACCTTGTCAGTGTATGAAACTTTCAGGACCTACGCATGGTCAAAGGTGAACTGTACCAGACCTGCTCTCAACTGACAACGAGTGGGACCAGATGATGAGCGAGGCTGTGTAATTCATATCGAGCAGTACTGAGCATCGCAACTACACCATAATTCTGACGATCGCAACAAAAGTGGACTTTCACATACAGTCAAACCTCGATAACTCGAGCTTCAATTACTCGAATTTTTGATATGACGAACAAAAAAGTTTTCACCGACAAATCGTCCTATTCTTCGCATGTTATTTATTTTTGATAACTCGAACTTTATAGCTCGATTTCCTCGATAAATCGACATATTTTCTTTTTCCCCATAAGGAAAATTCTAATTACAAGTCAAATACACAACTTTTTAACACATGATTTGAAAAAGATAATGTTACAATCACTGACAACAAATTTTGTGTAACAAATTACTATAAAAGAAACTTAAACTGAAATAACAGCACAATACCTGCAGCCAGGATTTTAACTCGAATATTTTTAAGTATCCCTTGGTGGTTCGAGTTATCAAGGTTCGACTGTAATTTGGGAGAAGCACAAGGATTGCATGTTTAACAGGCACCACTGGATGACCACCACCAACAAGGAGCAGCGTGCGCTCGCTTATATTGCCAGCATCCTTGCCCAACAAGGCAAGACACTGGCTGACTTTGTCCTGTGTGATTATGATCAGGGTGTAATTGATACGGACACCACAGCTGAGCACAAAGAGGCATTCATATTTGTCCTGCCCACAATGTGGCTCCAGATGGACGATGAGGTGATCGACAGGCTATACAATGCAGACACCCTGGCCTCACCAGGGTGTACTGAATCACTTTTGAAACGTTGACCTGGACTCAAGGTCAAATTGGGGCAGAGACTCAGGACCACTGGATTCGACTTCTTCATTCCAGTATACACCTACGAACCGGCTTGAGGTGGGTTGTTGTGGAAAGCCTGATTGGAATTCAGCGGTGCCTCGGGGGAAAACTCGCAGTTGTGACAGAATACAGTTTGCAACTGAAGCAAATAGTACTAGTTGCACACTTATTCATAGTGATTCATTTCATTGCCGTTCATTACTGTGTGAAACTAGCAGCCCAGTGAAACTTCGTATCATTCATTGCTAAACTAGCCACTCAACTACCTGCTTACCTGCTAGAAGGGGGTGTCGATGATTGCCCCACACCACTTGCAGTGAGATTAAGCATCACTCACTCAGCACCTTTATTCCCTTTCAAATCACCACATCCTCTCTCTGCATGCTCTGTTCGCATTCTTCATTCTTGCCTTGACCTATGCTGAGTCTGCACCCATCATCGACACCCCCTTCTAGCAGGTAAGCAGGTAGTTGAGTGGCTAGTTTAGCAATGAATGCTACGAAGTTTCACTGTGCCGCTAGTGACATTACAAATAATTAGTCATTTGAATATTCTGGAATCAATTGCGATAAATGCAACCATGAAACTTAAAATATTTGATTCCTTGAATGACCAAGCCAAACTGGTTTCAGGACCTTTTACAAAATGGCTAGATAAATAGCCATGCTTTGCAGACGAATATGACAGATCGTTCTCACAACCTGCATCAATTGTAAGTGTTTAATGTTAGTATATGACTGGTTCTTATTGAACTTATTATTGTTTTATATTAGATTGTC
>JAVBJR010000916.1:0-4504 GCA_031546965.1 Dysgonomonas sp. | reverse complement strand
GAATTAATATGAATCAATCATGGACACCACATTTTAAAATTTTCCCATCTGCAACAAACACATTTTCCCAATCTTTCCTTGGTCTGCCACCAATTGTGTGGCCTTGTTAAAATTTCACATTCATATTATGTTTCACATGGACAACATTTACAGCACAAACAATGTATGAAAAACTAGAGCTGCCAAATGTTATATTTACATTTTATGTATATTAATTAACCATTCCAGGTAAAAACTTTGTGTCTGTATCACACCGATTCCTTTCTTTTCAAAATTGCAGACTATAATAACAATATATTTGCCATATGAACGCGCACGAGGTGTGATCATCATCAAGTACCGGGACTGAATTTACACAAAAGTTTCTTTCTTATAATACATAGGTGGCACCAATTTGGATTAACTGTTATTTTACCACATTGCTTTGGTTTCATTTTGCACCACTATTTGCACCATTATTTATCAATACGTCAACTGTGTTCCATAATGTGAAAAGCAACAAAAATTATAACTACAAATAATAATTAAATATCATATAAACATTCCCAATTTCTATTTTTAAATATATTTTAAAAGATTGCAATGCAAATGGAGAGAGAAAATAAATAAACGTAATTTGCACCGGCTGCTTAATTTGAACCACATAATGTAAAATACTAATAAACGGTGTTTCATTTATACTTTACATTGCAATTTAAACAGATATGATTTAGTAAGGTACCCTGAAACTTAACCAACAAGTAACACAATGTATAAAGTATAAAGAAAGTGTTGAAACAAAATCAGTGAAAATGAGTACATAATAAAACTTTTAAATCATTTTAAATTGTACTACCATGTGTATTTAACTCACATGATGTTGTTTAATTTGTGCAACTTGTTCTTCCTTTTTACATTGGTTTACTTTACTAAAATATTACTATATACATTTCCAATTGACAATATTAATAATCCTCTAGAAAAACAAAAAAAAATGGTCATTTAAATTTAAATATATGGATTTAAACTTTAAACAAGAGCAGGATGAACAACATAATAAATACCATTTACTGGAAGTATGGCGAATGAAATATACATTATAAATAATATGAAAGACAAAAATTGTATTTAAACCAAAATAAAAGATTAAGTTCTTTCAACATCAACAAAAAGCAATTTTCCTGTATTTTTTGTGAACAAAAAAAAGACAAACATGACTAATATTGCAAAATTGTAACATAATTTCGACAAAAACTGTGTCCATTACATAAACTTATTAATAATTCAATCTGCCATCCATCTATTCAATTGCTTCACTTCATTTTCATTATACAGTCAAACCTCGTTAATTCGTTGCCGGTGGGACCAAAAATTGCAGACTAATTATGCGGAGTGACGATTTAAGCGGAGTATTTTAACATGTAAGTCTATGAAGATTGGACTTTAAATTTTGACGACTTATCCAGGCGTGACGACTTATCCAGGTGTGACGAATTATCCAGGTGTCTAATTAACGAGGTTTGACTGTAACACTTTTCATGCCGTTAAGTTTCTTGCTGCATTGTGGAACACAGTTGCCGAAAAACAAACTTACAAAACTCAACCACCGCATACTACAAAGTAATCCAACCTGGAATTAACTTCACATACTTCACCAAACACAGTGAAGCTAAATCATTAAAATTGGTACCACCCAACTATAAATTGAATAAATTCCGTCCCGCTGTATACCACATCCTCGCTACATCTCACGCGGTAGTATTTTCCCAGGACTTCGTCTCAACGTCGGCAAAAGACAACCCTGTAAATCGCGAATGGACAGTAGTAATGTTTTAAAGTAACTCTCTCGCGAAAAGCCACCACATTTTTTTTACCATCGTCCTCAACGAAGAGCAACAAGGCCACCACCGTGAACCTCCGTTCACCCACAACAACCGGTGGTCAGGAAGCCTTCCTGCAATTGTAAAGCCACTTGATGACCCTCGCGTTCCTCTCCACTATCGACGTCTCCACCGGTCCATGGTGCGACAGGTTCTCGTTGGTCAACCCTTCCTTCTGGGCCATCATCATCACCTCCTTGCCCGCGTTCCCATGGCACTGCGGTGACGTGGTCGTAGATTCCTCCTCGCTGGTCCCTCCCGCCTTGCAGCAACTGGAACTAAGGGAACTTACGCTGTTGAAGAACACCGGAGGACTGGAGGAGTCCGAAGGGCCGGCGTGAAGTTGGTAGAAAGCGCCTCCGTCCAATCCCATCTTGTCGAAGAACCTTTCCAGGTCCGCCAGTGACCTTGAGGACCTCGAGGCACCGCATTGGGTCAGGTCGGGTCCACTCTTGGAGTACCTGTGACTGATGTCCGATTTGGAGCGGAGGATCGGTCTGCGTACCGAGTTCCTGTTGGCCTGGTCGAGTGCCAGAGACCAACCGGCACTACTTGAGATCACTTTGGGTGCTGTGGATGAAGGAGGAGGAGTGACCTGAGGTGGACATGGTAAGACGGGTGGTGTAGTTACCGCGGGGGATTCCATCACAGTGACCACCGTGTTGGGGTGTTGCTCGCAGCGGATAGAAGCGGAAGATGATGTTGAGGTTGTGGATGTGGATCCCTGGGGTCGACGGAGACCTTGTCGAAGCTTCAGGGGTGATAAGTCAGGCATGCTCTTGTGGATGGAGGTTGAGGAGGAAGTGGTGGTCGTAGTTGTTGCGCGGCAAGGAACGGGTACGGGACATGTTTTCAAGGGAATGGCTGTTGATGGCTCGACGCAGGTGAAGGTCGCGGGTGTTGGATGTGGACACACCATGTCCAGGTTTTCTTTCGAGTCGGTGTTCAGCAAGCGGCGAAGTCGAATCTGTAAAATACACAGAAACAAGCCGTGAAAAAAACTAAGTTTTTTGCGGTTTTTTGGGTACTAAGTTTATTAAAAAAAAACAGTTCATTGTAAATAACTGTGATTTACATGAAACGATATTGGGCCCTTTGGATTAAGAAAGGACCGTTGTGCTCTTTGTTTTAACTAAGGACGGTTAGGCCCTTTGGTTTAACTGAGGACCGTTGGGCCCTTTGGTTTAACTAAGGACCATTGGGCCCTTTGGTTTAAATAAGGACCGTTGGGCCCTTTGGTTTAAATAAGGACCGTTGGGCCCTTTGGTTTAACTAAGGACCGTTGGGCCCTTTGGTTTAAATAAGGACCATTGGGCCCTTTGGTTTAAGTAAGGAACGTTGGGCCCTTTGGTTTAATTGGGGACCGTTGGGCCCTTTGGTTTAAGTAAGGAACGTTGGGCCCTTTGGTTTAACCGAGGACCGTTGGGCCCTTTGGTTTAAGTAAGGAACGTTTGGCCCTTTGGTTTAACTGAGGACCCTTTGGTTTAAGTAAGGACTGTTGGGCCCTTTGGTTTAACTGAGGACCGTTGGTCCCTTTGGTTTAAGTAAGGACCGTTGGGCCCTTTGGTTTAAGTAAGGACCGTTGGGCCCTTTGGTTTAAGTAGAGACCGTTTTGCTCTTTGGTTTAAGTAAGGACCATTGGGCCCTTTGGTTGAAGTCAGGACCATTGGCCCATTGGTTGAAGTATACTGTTGGACCCTTTGGTTTAAGCGAGGACCATTGGGCCCTTTGGTTTAAGTAAGGACCATTGGGCCCTTTGGTTTAAGTAAGACCATTGGGCCCTTTGGTTTAAGTAAGGACCGTTGGACCCTTTGGTTGAAGTTGGGACCATTGAACCCTTTGGTTTCAGTAAGGACCGTTTGGCCCTTTGGTTTAAGTAAGGACCATTGGGCCCTTTGGATTATGTAAGGACTGTTAGCCCTTTCAATTGCATGAGGCCGTTTTGTTTTCATTAGGGTGGTGGATCAATGTAAAAAAAATGGTTAAAATATGATGATGATGATGATGTGGATTTGGCTGGAGGGAAAAAAACATCAGCTGTTTCCAGATCATGGATTTGGTGGTGACCGAATGATACCTCTCGTGCCGTGGGGCAAATCGATCCATCCTTTGCACCATTCTCAACGATGACCCTGATGTTCAGCTCTGATAATCAGCACACTTTGTTGAACATGAACAATGTGCGGTTTCAATTGAAACAAAAGTTGTTCATGGGAACCCAACAATAATATTGTATGCAAACGAGAGTTTGATCAATAATCTCTTGGAGAAAAAAAAACTTACAATATCACCATGAAATATCCTTGTGTATACATATATAAATGTTTAATAGTAACAGCTGTTTGACTAGTAACAGCCATTTGTGAAAGTTTAGTGCGGGATATTGATCAAAATGCGGAATTTATATCAGTTTTCAAATTAACTTTCCTACTGTGCAATAAACTCACGTGTCATTCATTAATTTGTAAATTCAGGTTGTTGTCTACCGCATTGAAAATATAAGATTTAAAGGAGAACTGACACGGTTTTGTAAGGTACCCTGATAATCGGCTAGTAAGTAGTTATCGTGTCCCTTATAACACTGGCTAAAGCAGAAATCGATTAAAATTTGAAACAAAAAAGTTATTAGCATTTTACCGAATGCG
>JAVBJR010001067.1:0-3503 GCA_031546965.1 Dysgonomonas sp. | reverse complement strand
ATCCATTCCAAATCCAAATTC
Organism: Dysgonomonas sp.; assembly: GCA_031546965.1. Lineage (GTDB taxonomy): Bacteria > Bacteroidota > Bacteroidia > Bacteroidales > Dysgonomonadaceae > Dysgonomonas_A. Next base: position 3,482 of record JAVBJR010001067.1, on the reverse strand, counting down.
CAGTTTCATATGCGTTCCATTTCCAAACTCCTGTTCTAAATGTGTCCCATTTTAAAATTTGTTCCACATTTGGAAATTGAATTTGTTAATGGAACAGATTTGGAAATATAACACATTTGGAAGAGGAACGTATTTAGAACAGGAAATTGGAAATGGAACGCATGTTTAAATGGAACGCATTTGGAAGTGGAACACATTTGGAAACGGAACACATTTGGAAATAGAACGCATTTGGAACACAAACTTGAAAATATAACGCATTTGGAAATGGAACGTATTTGGAAATGGAACACATTTGGAAGTGGAACGCAATTTGGAATTAGAATTTGGAATTGGAACACATTTGGAAGTGGAACATATTTGGAAGAGGAACACATTTGGATTTTAAATTTGGAAATGGAACACATTTGGAAGTGGAACGCAATTTGGAATTAGAATTTGGAATTGGAACACATTTGGAAGTGGAACATATTTGGAAGAGGAACACATTTGGATTTTAAATTTGGAAATGGAACGTATTTGGTATTTGAACACAATTGAAAGTGTAATTTTTTTACTGGAACAAATTTGAGAATGGAACACATTTGGAATGTATTTCTAACTGGAGTTTGGAAATGGAACGAATTTGGATGTGAAACACATTTGGAAACGGAACGCATTTGGAACGAACAAATTTGAAAATGGAACGCATTTGGAAATGGAACGTATTTGGTATTTAAACACAATTTAAATGTATTTTTAATGGAACAAATTTGAAAATGGAACGCGTTCGGAAATGGAACACATTTGGAAGTGGAACACATTTGGAAGAGGAACACACATTTGGAATTTAAATTTGGAAATGGAACACATTTGGAAGTGGAGTTCGGATCAAGGAGTTGTTATTATAAGGAGGGGAAATCGAAGCCTGCGAGGCTAGACGTTCGACGTCGTACCCAGAATTCCCGAAGGTGCTATCGTTAGCCGCCATCATCGCTCTACAATAACAAAATAAAACGTTCGAATCCTTGCTAGACTCGAATCGCCATATCAGCAATGGCTGCCAAAAACTAATGGAACGAGACGAAAAATTCTCGAAAAAGAATGTCCCTCTTGCATGAGCACCTGGTGAGCATTCAAGAGCGTGTCAACATGGCGATTTCCCCTCCTTATAATACAACTCCTTGTTCGGATGTTGAACGGAAATGGAACGCATTTGTAACTTGAGTTTGGAAATAGAACGTATTTGGAACTTCACACATTTGGAAATGGTACGCATTTGGAAGTGGAACGCATTTGGAACGCATTTGAAAATGGAACGCATCTGGAAATGAAACGTATCTGGAAATGGAACGTATTTGGTATTTGAACACAATTGAAAGTGTAATGTATTTTTACTGGAACAAATTTGAAAATGGAACACATTTGGAATTTAAATTTGGAAATGGAACACATTTGGAAGTGGAGTTCGGATGTTGAACGGAAATGGAACGCATTTGGAACTTGGGTTTGGAAATAGAACGTATTTGGATCGATGATGCCCTCATAAACAAATATTCGCGCCGCATGCGGGCCTGGGTTCGCGAGGCTAGCGATGATCAGGAGTGGGCTAGCGATCAGGGAAGGCCATGTGATAAACATTTTTCGCCCACCGCGGATAGTTTGGTGAGACCAATCGATATTTATCGATATATCGCGATATATTGCGATATTCGCTGTGTTTACAACTCAAAATAGCAAACAGCCTCATTCAAAAATATGTAACTTCCGAACTAATTGCATAAAATAAACCAAATTTTGTGGGAACCAACTTCGGAATGTGGTCTATCACTTGGCGGATTTGTTTTTGCTTGGAGTTCAACCATATTTTTTTACAAATTGTATAACAACAAAAAATATTGACATTTTCACAAAAACATTTTTTTATTAAAAACACAAATTACTTAAATAAAAACGAATTCCGTTAAGTGTTAGGGTAAGTTATGCAAAATATTTAGCAATAAACAGATGTGAAAAATTCACAACTGTTCATGAGAACTGTGCATTTCAATGAAATTGCCGTTTTCCTTCCCCGAGAACCGCAAACAGACGGATTACGTGCGTACCCGGCAGAGGGCGTGGTCGAGCGATGAGTCAAGTGTACAAGTAATGGGCTAATCGGACTCTTATCCGATTTCTTTGAATAGCAATTGCTTAACATCCCTGCAGCCGAAAAAATTCACAACCGGCCTGAATATTCTTAGACCCTCGATCATTTTAGCGACCTTATTGTCTTTGCAATCCAAAATTACGAAAAATACCCTGGCAGTTCTCCTTTAATGTTCTTGACTCCACTTTGGGTTATTGGCTACACAATTGTTGATAAACTGAGGTGGTGCAGTTCTTTTTTATGTGTGTACTAGGGTAAACCCATCAAGAATTGACGGAAACTTTGAATTGCATAATTTGTTTATAACAAAAAAGTAGTAACCTGAAATGACGAATTAAATGACACTGAACTAAAATAAACTAAACGAACTGAATTAAAGTAAGCAAACTAAATAAAACTGAATAAAAGTAGATGCAATGGAACGAAATGGAATTGAAGTAAATTAAATGAATTATTAACTAAATGAAATTACTGACGAAGCTTGTAACCGGCCGTGTTGCCAGTGCTCAACGAAAGTATAAACTTGGTGGTGTTACTAAACTGGCAGTTTCATTGTAGGCATATCTATACGTGGAAGCGCCGTAGTAAGTGAAAGCGGACGCAAACCACGTTACCACCATCACCACCACCACCACCACCACCTATGCAAATTATACATTAAGATTATACAATACAATGCAATGCAAATGTTGGGTAACAACAAGCTTATGCCCCAACTAGGTTGCCCGTGTAACAAGTAATCTCCCAAGTGAGTATGTCAAAAGCCGATCAAGGTTTGCATTAAAACCATTAACCGTTCTGGTCTCCACCACCTCACTTGGCAGTCCATGTACTCATTCACCAACCCCCTCCTTTGGGAGAAGAGTTGCTGCATCAAGCTTGGGGTATATCTGACCATGTATACTTGTTCATTGAGCCCTACGGTGGTTTTTAGAGTGTATTGACAGCTCAAATGCTCACTTGCTATTATATTTTAAGAGCTTTATAATGTTCCTTATTAGCTTTAGATTTCCTTTCTCCTTCCCGCCTTAGCCGCCTTATGGCACGTACAAGATGTAATGGTTTGGGGCTCAAATATGAAAAGCCAATAATCAGATTTCTTTTGTGTATTATTACTTATAATTGTAGGATATTACAACACTAATTCCTTTGATTTTATTACTGTGCTTGCTGCAAGTAGTTTAATTTTCAGGGTACCTTACAATTAACAGTGGGGTCATTCCATGTCATTTTGAACGATTTTTTAAAAAAAGTTCACCCACTATTCCAAAAAATTATGATAATTTAGTATATTGAAGATGGGTACCCAGTAAGCAAAACCCTAATTGGATTAGTCCTGAAAAAATTCATTGCA
>JAVBJR010000567.1:0-3982 GCA_031546965.1 Dysgonomonas sp. | reverse complement strand
TGTCGTACGTCTCGTACGCCGGAAGGTCCAACTGGTTGAAACTGGAAAAGAAACACATCCAACGTGTCGTTAAACTTTATGAAAACAAATGGGCCTCATGCGATTGAAAGGGCTAACAGTCCTTACAGAATCCAAAGGGCCAACGGTCCTTACATAAGCCAAAGGGCCGAATAGTCCTTACTTCAACCAATGGGCCCAACGGTCCTTACTTCAACCAAAGGGCCCAACAGTCCTTACTTAAACAGGGCCCAACGGTCCTAACTTAATGCAAAGGGCACAACACTCCTTACTTAAACCAAAAGGCCCAACAGTCCTTACTTAATCCAAAGGGCTTTACTTAATCCAAAGGGCCTTACTTAATGCAAAGGGCCCAACGGTCCTTACTTAAACCAAAGGGCCCAACGGCCCTTACTTCAACCAAAGGGCCCAATGGTCTTTAATTAAACCAAAGGGCACAATGGTCCTTACTTAACCAAAGGGACAATGGTCCTTACTTAATCGAAAGGTCCAATAGTCCTTACTTAATTAAAAGGGCCCAATGGTCCTTACTTAAACCAAATAGCCCAACGGTCCTTTCTTAATCCAAAGCGCCCAACAATACTTGCTTAATCCAAAGGGCCCAATATCGTTTCATTTAAATCGGTCATTTACGCTGAACTCCTTTTTTAAATAAACTTATTACTCAAAAAGCTTAGTTTTTTCACGGCTTGTTACCATTTCGATGTGGGAAAGGCAGCAGTGAATGAAGCAAGACGGGTGAGCGAACATCCTTCTCTTAAAGTTGGATGCATAAACGGATGGTGAACGTGAGGCAAGCGAAATCCGTTGACATCGGGCCGAATTCACCATAATCGTTGGTTTCGTGAATTGTGAGTGTGAAAAAGGTGAATTAGTGAAAAATTTGTAGCTGTGCGATAGAATAGGTCGCCAGTTTGATGTCAAATACGAGAGAGTAATGGCGTTTCTATGCGAGCGTAGATGAGTTGACTATAAAGGGTTAATTGGACAAGTATTTGAGAGGTTATTTGTGGATTTTGGTGGGGTAACTACCTTCTCAATCTCGATTATCAATCATTCTTGGAGTCTGTGGCCATTTGTGCAAAGTGTCACATCAGCCAAATGGGGAAGTTATTTGTTAAATAGGGAATAATACGCAGATTCATTCGAATGGTGTGGTCTGAATACAGCGAAAAAGCCAAAAGGAGTAATTGGTTTGTTCCCACCCGAAAAAAATGAAACCTGCGCATATTGCAAAATAGACCATGCATAATTACCAATGCTGGAGACTGCGAATGCGTGGTTTGTTAAAGAGTAAAGGATGTGGGTCCATTGTCGAGTCTGGACTTGGTTCAAGCCCTACCCCTGACATGATAAAAAAATTAAGAGAAAGCTGTTGGCGCCTTATTAATGTCAATAGATGATAATGTAGTGAGAGACGTTAAGAAATGTGAGACAGCTAAAGAGATTTGGGACCAATTGCATAAATGAAGGACCTTGCTTGATCCTTGGAATTTAACTCTTGCACTTCAAAAATTTTTATAGAGTTGAGAAGTTGCTCGACGAGTCAATATTATCCTTAAGAAATATGACTTGCTTGAGCAACTGCGAGATGCAGGACTTAAAATTGATGATGTTCTGGGAGCTATTCGTATAGTAAATGGTTTGCCACCAGAATATGAGGTCTTTATCAGAAATATTAAAGTGTTCGAAAAAGACTTTAATTTAGAAAATCTGAAAATACCTCTTTTGCAAGAAGAAGCAACAATTATTTTGGGAAATTCACATAAAACAGCAGTTGAGCCATGTGCGATGGTTGCACAACCTAAGTATGTATGGCGAGGGCGGGGTCCTTTCCCCAGACAAGGTAGGGGAGAATTAAGATGTACATCCCTTGGAGTTGATCAAAACCAACTCGCGATCAGAGGTAACTATGAGCGAAGGGGTGAACACTACCAAAGAGGAAAAGTGAGCACTTTAGAACTCGAGGTGGGAGAGGGTTTGGTCTGAGTATGCGACAGTGCTATAGATGTCCAAAGTATGGTCACATTGGAAAATTTTGCCCCATATTTGGAGACCAAGAAACGGGAGGAGAGGTACAAGCAAAAGGAGTAGTTACACAAACAGATACACCGAAATTATGGGTAGTTACGTTGTGCGTTACATTAGAGAGTGTGAACCCACGGTATTAACTATCCGATACTGGAGCGACCGAACATATGTTTGATGATTTCCATAAGTTTGAAAATTATGTGAAGGAAAAATAAAAATTAAAGTTGCAGGGGGTGGCATTATATATGCCGATGGGTATGGAAGGATGCAACTTGATTTACACCCTAGGTGTGATGGACAGACAGTCACCCTGCAGAAAGAATTGTATGTTCAAAAGCTAGGAGGAAATTTGTTAGCACCCAGACAGACAATAAAGATGGGAAACGTTTTTAATATGGACACCGAGAATGCATTCATATTGGACACATGGGGAAATACTGTTCCGAATTGTCCCAGGAGGTGGGGCACTTACTGTTTATACGAAAGGAGTATTCAAGACAATGAGCAAGAAGCCGCATTAACGGTAGAAATTGAGGAATACCCTAAATTTCAATTAGAAGAAAATGAATTGTGGCATAAACGTATGGACATTTAAACTATGATAGTTTATGTAGAATGTTAGGAGTTCCCAAATTAGCTACAATAGGAAAGTGTGAAACTTGTGTTTTGGGAAAGATGCATCCTTCCCTACCCTAAGCAATCTAAAACACGAGCCACTAAACCCCTTGAGTTGATACATTCGGATGTGCTCTACATATTAACCCCAGAATCCATAAGAGGTGAGAAGTATGTGTGCACCTTTATTTATCACTTTTCACGTTTTGGAGTCGCATATTTACTAAAGAATAGGAGTGAGGTGATTAATAAATTCCGAGATTACAAAGTCTTCGCGGAAAACTTTTCAATTCCAAAATTAAAAGTGTTCGCAATGACGGGGGCGAGTACATGAGCATAGAATTCGAACAGCACTTACGAGTAAATGGGATTAGGAGATAGTTAAGCGTAGCAGGTTGTTCTAAACAGAACGTCGTTACTGAACGGCGTAATCGTTCCTTGGTAGACATAGCGCGATGTTTACTAATTGAGAGTGGACTCCCAGTTAAGTTCTGGGCAGAAGCAATGAGCTGTGCGACAATACTTTGTAATAGACGACCTACGAAAGCAAACAAAGGAGTTACACCTTTTGAATTATGGTTTGGGACAGTACCAACTGACAAGTAGGGGAGACCGGGGCTATTCGCATCAATATCAATTTGCACTTTAGAATATTTTGTGAGTAGGGTGAAAGAGATATCGATAAAATCGTTATTCTTCTATTTAGTTAAGGTGTTGAGTAGTCTAAAACTATTTTTACCTTTTGAATATACCCTTTTGTTTATTTATAAAAAATGTTGAAATGGACGTAGTCAAAATCTGAAAAACGAAAAATGGCGGGGTAAAGTGAGTCAATTAGAATTTTTGTATTTATACGAGCAAAACATTCAAGATAAAGATGTCAGATGTTCGATAAAGATGTGTTCTCTTTATTGGAACCTTTGAATGGAGCTTATTGAACGCAATTATAATTTAAAAATATTGTGAACTGGAAGCAGCTTGCATGGCTGACAACATCAGCCGGAAATAGAAATGTTTCATTACTTAATAGCATATTTCGAGACTAAAATCGTATAAAACACAACATATTTTACGGAACAACACTTTGTGGCGTTTTTGTCGATGTTTTTGCTGTGGTTTGGCTGTTAATGACGACCGATAGATCGATCGTTAAAAACGTCACAAAACTCATTTTTTATAACATTAGTTTTATACTAGTTAGGACATCATACTGGGTGTCATTCTGCAGCTAAGGAACCATGCTTTCACGTGGAATATATTTTTCAACGATGGCAATAGTGTGCTGAAAGACAAATTTGGCAAACCGTTTGCATTTTCA
>JAVBJR010000642.1:0-3163 GCA_031546965.1 Dysgonomonas sp. | reverse complement strand
ATGCATGCCTTTACAAGGGGAGCCGCCATAGAGAAATTCCACTGTACAATCATAGCCACCGATTTTCCCCTACCAAGGTTTTGTCACACAATATTCGCAAAACCTGGGATGCAGATTCCATCAAAAACTTTGCAGATCCTCCTCAGATCAATTAATGAAGGACGACATTTCTGCACACTATAATTAAAATAGGGTCATTGTATCCCATCCATTGCTTCATAATGGGTTCATAATTTCACATGACAGCCAAAATTCGGGTTTATATTTTTCGTTTGATCTGCAGTTTTTGACCAATATTGCATAAAAGCACAGTATTCCAGTGAACACAGCGTTCATTTCGACGGCCATTAAATGCATAAATTTCCTTATGCCAGGATGGTAAAACACAATATTTGCTTTAATGGAATTAAAATAAAATGTGAAATTGATAAATGTTCTCACCTGGTATTCAGCCAATGACATTCTGCGTAATGATAACCACTACAGAGACCTGGTTCTGGATCTGCAAATCACACCATTTATACAAACATCGATCGCAATCCAAGCAGAGTCATTCCTTTCTTTAATGTCTGACTGCACCAATCTCAAAAAATTACCTTGCAATTAAAGCAGGCAAAATCACTTATATAATGCAAGCCATGCGCTTGTTCTACGGACCAGATGCAACACTGCCACAAAAACTGTTCCTGTCTGGGATTGAACCAGGGACCTTCCGTGACTTAGACGGATGTGATAACAACTACACCACAGAAACATGCAACGTCGGCACCTGTTATCGCTTTCCTAACCCTCAGGACAAGTTTCTGTCTTAAATTATTCAAAGGTGAACAGACATGAATGATTTTGTAAGATACCTTGAAAATTGACATACACAAAATAAAACGGAAAATAAATGAAGTAAACGTAATCTCTGAGAAAATTAGTAAAAAATAATAATTAGCGATAGAAATTTGGCCAAATGGCCACGCCTATGCCACACCTCCCATTGGGATTAGCTAGAGTGACTGACAGAGTGTGGAATACGTGCAATCGCTCAGCTAATTACGCTCAAATTTTTTGTAGCTTTGGGTAGTATACCTGATAACCAATTACAAGTATTTTTGAAATCCGTTACCTAAGGTATGACCATGTCGGTTCTTCTTTAATTACTTTTGCGAAACACACAGAAGGTCCCGAGTTCGATCCCAGGCAGAAAGGGTTTTTGCTGGCAATCTTGCATCTGGTCTGCAGAACATTTGTTTTGTTCGCATATAAGTGATCGTACTTCCTCTAAATGCAAATTTACTTTTTCATATACTAGTTTGCTAGTACGATTCATTCTGCGTAAATTGTAACCGATAATTGCACAATGAACAGGATGCACATCTGCATGCAGTTCTCCCATAATGTAGAGATCATCGTGTCTACAGCCGGGCTCCAATTAAGTTGATAAAAAATTGACCGCCTTATTTAGAACTTTCTTTTAGGAATAAAAAAAGATTGGTTCGGCACCGACGCTGCAACACACAAACCACACCCACACAAACCAATCGGTCCAATCCGTGTTTATTCCAAAAAGCACATTCTAAAGAATGCGGTCCATTTTTTATCAACTTAATTGGAGACCGGATGTACATCACATTCAGAAGGTCCCTGGTACGATATCCGGTGGGAGCATTAGTTGAAATAAATTTTTGTTTTAAATATAAGAAACAATTATGGAAATGGGCCCATACTAGGATGTGCGAACATTCCAAAAGTGTTTTATTGCATCATATGGCTGCAGACAATTACCGAATCAACTCGGCAGTTGAAGGGAAAAGAATAGCTTCTCCTTTTTGCCACAGATCATGGCAGATGTTTTGAAAGCCAACACAGTCTTAGAACATGCACTGCTTTGCTTACAAATTCCAAACGTTCTGAGTGCAGTAGATTAATGAGAATTGGTTTTCATATACTATGCGTTTTTGATTTGGATATGCAGAGTAGCTTGTAGGAACTGTTGACCATGCAGTCACGTGTCACCCTGCTGCTTAATCGAACATAATACAGGGTGTATCTGGAATAGGTGGACAAACTTACAGGGTATATTCCTTGCATAAAAACAAGACATAAAGTTCCTATAAACACATACCCCCAAACGCTTAGGTTTTTAATTAGCACCTGAAATGTTACATCCGTAATTCACGCGCCCGACATCTTACCACTGATTATTTATTAGAAATGCTACATAGTTTTACAGCAGATGCTCAAAATGTCCTCCATGGGATGCAATGCATGCAGTAACAAGTCTGAACATGGACTGTAGCACCCATTCAAAGGTGCCAGGAACCCTGCAAATTGTCGCACAGGCAGCAAAAATTTGAATGTGAAGTTCGGCTGCAGTTGCAACTGATGTTGCATAATCTAAGGATTTCATGTGGCCCCCACAAATCTAGGGGATTCATGTCTGGTGAACATGGGGGCCATGAAATAGACCCTGCCCTTTCTATCCACTCTCATGAAATTTGTCATTGAGAGCATTATGCATGTGGTGACTGAAATGTGGCGGAGCACCATGGTGCATGTACCACATGTTTAACCTGATTGCCATAGGAACATCTTCCAGTGGTTGGGGAAGTCACTGTAAATGTCGTCCGTTGGACGATGTAGTAAAATATGTGGTCCTACCAAGCAATCACCCACAATTTCAGCTCAAAGATGAATACTGAATTGCTGCTGATGGCATCCTGTGATAGTAGCATGCGGATTCACAACGTCCCATTGATATTGGTTGTGATAGTACATGATTCCATCCCTACCAAATTTTAACTCATCTGTTAACAAAACTGATAATACAATGTTTGGGCCAACCATTTGTTTCATGAACCGGTCAAGGCCGCTTCCTGACACAAGCGGGTTGCACAATCAGAGTCAAGTCCAGGGATTGGATCATTGCCAAACTGCAGTTCCCAGAACTAGTAGCTCCACTCCTCCAAACCAGTTCTTGCCGGTCGCCCAGCTACCTTTAAATAGTGGTGAAGCCCACCACTCTCCATCACAAGCTTCAGCCCTGTCAACCCAGTCTGTCTCTCCAGGTCAGCCCAAGCCCTCTACACCCTCCAGAGTTACCAGGTCCACAGCAGCCCTGTCAACCCAGTCTGTCTATCCAGGTCAGCCCAAGTCCTCTACACCCTCCAGAGTT
>JAVBJR010000932.1:0-2830 GCA_031546965.1 Dysgonomonas sp. | reverse complement strand
ACTAGTTAGAGATGTGACGCCATGGTGTCACAGGAGTGCGATGTCACGACGCTGGCGTCATAATGTCCTGTGGCAAAATGGCGCCAGCCAATGAAGCAGATCGTCGCCGATCGAAATCGAACGTTTTTGAAACTTTAAGCGCTTCAGCGAATAGCGGCGTTTCGAATCTTGTGTGCTGTGGCCAGGCGTGGCCAGATCACCCCCACTTTTGGCCAATTGGGTGGCTAGGGCGTGGTTTAGTGACCCCCACATTCGACCAATCACAGCAAATCAACATAACATTGTCTCGAATATCTCGAAATATCCGTTATCTAGACACTTCAGCTTTTGGAATACGTTTATTTGTGTTTATATCGATCGATTTTCACCAAAAAAATGGGGTTTTAGAAAACCGTGTCAGTTCACCTTTAAGTAACTGAATTGATAGAAAAAGAATAATTTACTATATAGTCTGTTCAAGTACAAGAAAGACTTGAAACTGCATTGGAATGGGTGATATAGCCATACTTAAAAACTCCTTTCTTGTGCTTGATCAAACTATAGCTTTGCTATAGTGGAATCTCTCTATAGTGGCTCCACTTATAAGGGTATTCCTCCTTAATATTTTCCATGTAATGGAGTTTATTCTACCAAAAACATAATTTACATTACAAATTCTACAACAAAATCCTCCGGGATAATTTTACGTTAATTGACTTTGAGCTCCTTGCTTTGAGGGAGAGTTGCCCGTAAGGAAGTTGCCTGTAAAACAAAAACAAAACAATCCCACTGTATTGAGTTGCATTACATTGAACATGCATTGGAACATACAGTGAATAACCTGATGTCCTGTTGGTGTCCATCAGGTGTCGTCGCACCGGTTGAAGGAAGTCCTTTCGATCTTTGTACTCCACGAAACCTCGGCGAAGCCCTTCGAGGAACTCCGCTCGGTGGCTACGACCACAGCTTCTGTTTCACGGAGGAGTTGCCGAAGGAGGAAAGACGCCTGATGGCCAAGTTGGTACATGGTTCCAGTGGCCGGGTCCTCGAGGTCCTCAGCACTCAACCAGCGATGCAGTTCTACACGGCAAACTTCCTGCCGGTCGACGACACGCTGGTCGGTAAGGACAACGTCGATTACCACCGTCAGGGGGCCTTCTGCCTGGAAACCCAGGCTTACCCTGATGCAGTTAACCGGGTTAGTTACCGCATTTCATCAGTTATTAATCAAATGAACAAACGAAACAGAAATTTTAATTGAACATTTTTGAATTTTTTTTTTCACATACAGCCCAACTTTCCGACAGTTCTATCAAAACCAGGTGAAGTATATTCACATTCTACTGTATATAAATTCAGTACGGTGTGACCTGTGATGGTTTCCTGGGAAACAAGAGGGTATTTGAAGGCCTATGTGCCTGAAGGACATCGCGTACGGTAACCGATTAACAACCCGCTTAATAAGAGGTGAATGTGGACCAATTTGAAGTTGGTCCAGCTGATCGATATATTTAACATGAATTTATTGATGTGTATTATAATTGATATATGATGATGATTGAAGAATGAATGAGATGGAATTGTTCGGATATGAGCTTGCAACTAATGAAATTAAACACATTTTATGCTATTGATATGTGTTATTTTTATGATCACAGTTAATTTCAGGGCGTCGATTCAACACGTTTATTTCGTCACAATTAATGTAACTGTTTAATTGTTACATTTCTGTCATGAATATTCATTTATTTACATTGTATCAGTATGTACTCGTCACAATAGGATTGTGACATTTTGGCACACTATATAACTGTCACAATATTTCTGGCATGTTCATTTCATCACATTATATTCGTCACAATGTAATGTTTTCTGTCATGTTCATTTTTCACATTATATTCGTCACAATAATTCTGTTAAGTTCATTTCACCACATATTCGTCAGAATAATTCTGGCATGTTCATCTCGTCACATTATATTCGTCACAATGTGTCATGTTCATCTCGTCACAATGTATTCTTTCTGTCATGTCATAATATTTCTGTTTATGTTCATTTCATCACATCACATTCGTCACAATAATTCTGGCATGTTGTTCATCTCGTCACATTATATTCGTCACAATGTTCATTTCATCACATCACATTCGTCAGAATATTTCTGGCATGTTCATCTCGTCACATTATACTCGTCACAATAATTCTGTTAAGTTAATTTCACCACATTGGTCACAATATTTCTGGCATGTTCATCTTGTCACATAATATTCGTCACAGTGTTTCTGTCATGTTCATTTCATCACATTATTTATATTATATTAGTCACAACATTTCTGCCAAATTTATTTCGTCACATTATATACTAACTGTCAAAAAGTTTAAATTATGCCACATTCATTTTGTCACATGCATTATCTCAAAATATTTCTCTCGCATTATATACCTGTCAAAATATGTTTAGTCTTATTCAGTACAAATCAAGGTGAAACCGTCACAATATTTATTGCAATACTGCATATGTAATAGCCGTAATAGTAAATTTGTAGACTTGTGTATGTACCTATGTTCATTTGGAAATGATACTGTGATTTGAATCGGGCGGGTCTATCTATCACTTCACTTGCCACGCCCCGCCCACGATCCAGCCCCAATGAATGTCGCGGAACCGAAGCGCCGCAGCCGAACTGCGTAGTAAAAAAGGCGAAACTCATCAGTTGAGAACGGAACGTCGACGAGGACGGACATCTGGGATCGTGCGTGTTATGAAATGGTTTGGCATTTTGCGGGAGCCAATCGATCGAGATGAACGGCCGCCGAGTGCTGCTTTTGTCCACCTTCCTATGGCTGCTAG
>JAVBJR010001212.1:0-9909 GCA_031546965.1 Dysgonomonas sp. | reverse complement strand
TGGAGCTGCGAGCGATGACGCCCAAACCTTGCAGCAATATCGCGAGCACGTTCTCGCGAATCTGCTCGCTTCCGAAACCAAAGTCGCTGCTGCTGCTCGCTGCTGCCGCTTTTGTTCGCACAGTCTGGGGCTAGCTTTACAGAGGACATTTTGGTTCTCTCTCGGAAGATAAGTTGCCACTAATAAATATTGTTTTAGCCAATAAACCTGTACAGGCCCTCATCGACCTCGGAGCTTCAGGTTGCATAATCGGCCTCGACATGTGCCGACAATTACCTAATATCATCATAGACACCTCGTGCCATCAGAATGGAGCAGGTTGCTGGCGACGCCATGGTGTACGGATCCACTCTGATAAATCTGAAGTGGGACGGAGGGTGGAATCTGCAATCCTTCCTGGTTGTGCCCTGCGCCAACCAACAGGTAATTCTCGGACGTGATTTTTTACGCGGTGCCGCAATTGTTCCCGATATAGAGAAAGGAGTATGGACATCGCGGAAACTGCCAGGAATAGTGAGTGACCCCTTTCGAAGCATCTGTCAGGATCTTCTATGTGAGGATTATCGAGATGGCTGAATGGAGATGGAAAGTAGATCAGTCAGATTGTTTGATAAACTACAAGGCCGACCTTCTGGGTTTGCTAGAGAAGAATCTAAGACTCTTCAAGTTCAAGCCAGGTGGTGCCATTGGGGTATGTCACCAGATTCGCACTGTCGACCATGCACTTGTTTGCTCAGTGTTCCGGCCGGAAAAGACTGCTAAACGGAAATTGGTTGCGGAGCATCTAGACAAATATTTGAGATGTGGAGCCATTGAACTTTCCTGTTCTGCGTGGAGATCATCACCGGTGGTGGTCCCCAAGCCAGATGGGACTTCAAGGTTTTGTGTGGATTTTTGCTAAGTTAATGAAATTACGATTCCAGATAGCTACCCCATGCAGAATATCAAGGATATCCTCTCGCGGTTGGGTAAGGCTAATTGGTTTACGACGATAGATTTGGAGAAGGGTTTTTGCCAGGTACCCTTAGCCCAGGAAGATAGAGAGAAGATAGTTTTCTTTGCCCACCAAGGTCTCTTCCAGTTCACCGTTATGCCTTTCGGACTTCGAAACGCACCGACGACCTTCCAGAGATTTATGGACGCGGTATTGGGGGATGCTGCTCGCCAGTGGGCTGAAACTATCTTTGATGACATCATCATCTACTCCAAAACGCTGGATCAGCATTTGGAACATTTTAAAGACATCTTTAAGAGGCTGGAGCGCGCAGGACTCAGCATCAACGGAGATAAAGTTCAGCTCTGCAGATAGGCTGAAATTTCTCGGACCCACCCTGATGCCAGGGATGCTCAAACCGGACCTCAAAAAGGTACACACTGTTTCTGATTTTCCAGAACCAGGAAACAAGAGAGCCATCCAACAGTTCTTGGGACTGGCTGCCTACTACCGCAAGTTTATTAAAGACTTCGCGACCGTGGCCAGGCCCCTCTTGGACCTAATTAAAGACGTGCCATGGGAATGGACTACAGCAGCAGAGAAGGCTTTCTACGCCATCCGAAGCCCATTGGAAGAGGCAGCAGGTCTAAAGTTACCAGATCTGAACAGGGAGTTTGTCATCCAGACGGATGCCTCAGGAGTTGGACTCAAAGCCATGCTTATGCATTAGCACGACTACCAGCTGTACCCTATATATTTTGCAAGTAGGGCGTTAACGCCGGCCGAGCGGAACTACTCTGTTCCACAGTTGGAGTGCTTAGCAGTGGTGTGGGCTGTGCGCAAATTCGCACCCTACATGGAGCACACCCATTTCACCATGGAGACAGACCACCAAGCTTTGCGTTGGTTGCGCACTCTAAAAGACCCCGTTTGACGACTAGCTAGGTGGGCGCTGAGACTGCAGGAGTTAGATTTCACTGTAAGATACAGACCTGGGTGCACTAATCTTGCTGCACTTTCTAGAAATCCAGTCAACGTGAGCAACGAAGGTACTCCAGTTGAGGTGAAGACGGCGACGACCGTGGTGGATGATGCCCAATACCCCACCAGAGAAATGTGGACCAAGAATCAGCAGTCTGATCAGCTGCTAGGACTTGTAAGTACTTTTCTCGCGGGTCAAGGACTGCCGAAGGATCAGGAGTTAGCGGCTAAGGTTCGAGACTTCGCAGAGGGCTGTCTTTTGGACAGAGGGTTAATCCTAAAATACTTTCCACCAGAGGACCTTGTTGAGGTTTCCCAGAACGAAGTCCTGAAGATTGCAGCTACGGAACCTCTTTGATTTCAGCTAATTAGGTTGCTTCATGATGTACCTCTAGCTGGCCATCTAGGTGGTGCAAAGACCTATCAGCGCGTAAGA
This sequence comes from Dysgonomonas sp., assembly GCA_031546965.1. Classification (GTDB taxonomy): domain Bacteria; phylum Bacteroidota; class Bacteroidia; order Bacteroidales; family Dysgonomonadaceae; genus Dysgonomonas_A. The sequence continues at coordinate 7,558 of JAVBJR010001212.1, read as the reverse complement.
CGTCAGCATACCTGAAGAGGGATGCGACGAGATGTGTTAAAGTATTGCCGGGGATGCGAGCAATGTCAGAGGTCAAAGCCAACGACAAAACCTCCTGCCAGATTAATGCAGCGCACAAGAGCCACGGGCCCTTGGTCAATCCTTGGAATGGATTTGATGGGTCCGCTAACAAGAAGTACCAACGAGAATAAATATTTGCTTGTTGTGGTGGACTATTTCACAAAATGGGTCTCGTTGTTTGCACTTTGAGACGCCACCGTTCAGCTAATCGCGGAATGTATGTTCAAGCTTTGTTGTAGGATGGGCTTCCCGGATGCAGTCATGACTGATCGAGGATCCCAATTCACCTCCGAACTCCATCAGGAGACGTGGAACCAGCTCGGCGCCAAGCCAAAGTACACAGCAGCTTACCATCCGCAGACCAACCTTACTGAGCGGGACAACAAGGTACTGGTCTCGTGTCTTCGGATTTTCACCGAACAACACCAGCATTGAGACTGCAGACTTCCGGAATTGGAGTTTGCCATCAATACTGCCCAGCATGATAGTACAGGGTTCGCTCCTTGCAAGTTTGTCTTCGGACGGATGCTGCAATTCCCCTGGAGGATGGACGAGGCTAAAGTACGAGCTGATTCTTCTGGATGAAGAAGATCTCCAAGACTGCGCGGTTCACACTCTCTTTCTTTTTTATTATTATATAACTTTCGTTTGTCGTTTGGAATTTTTTTCCGTTTATCCGGATCGGAATTTGGGGGTCCTGCACTTCACTTGTCATTTTCTTATGGGGACAATCTCAAATTTTTCCCCTTTGGTCCATTTTTTTGTCTCCCACATACTTTTTACGGGCGTCGTTTTAGGGGGGGGAGATGTAACGTTCGTGGAAAATTACCACCCGTTCCTCCCCCGCAAAATCAAGATAAGGTTAAAATGAGCCACTTTTATGGCGAGCAGTGGCCCTAAACTTACGAAATATAAACTCGTGCGAGGTCGCCGGCCCTTGCGGCCATCTTGACCTCGTTCGGTCCTTAGCTTCGCCACGCCCTCTGCAGCTTATCCATTGGTTAGTGCCCTAAGAAATGGTCCAATCCTGTGGTAGGGCCATGTGCAAAACCTAAGGACGTAAAGGGGTAATTGGTTCACCTAAGTCAGAGGGCGGAGCAACCTCTGACTTCAAACCCTTTGCGCCCTATTGTTTCCTTCTTGTTGTGCTCCGCATCGATTTTTAATAAAGTTAGTGCCAGTTTTGGGCTTCGCCCTTTTCTACAAGGATTATGTCTTCTCGAAAAACGAGAATTGTAATAAGGTAGTTACAACTTTAACTGTGTGTCCGGTAGCTCCCACTTGTTGAAAAAAATGTATCCTCTTTCATATTGTACTGAACAATTTGTGGAGTAAATAAATGTAACTTCAATATACAGGGTGTAAATGTATTGGTGTTACAAACTTTCAAGGTATATTCCCTGCATAAAAACAAGACAAAGTTCATATAAACACATGTCCTCAAACGCTTAAGTTTTTAAGTAGCACCTGAAACGTTACATCCGTAAGTCATGTTTCCCACATATCGAACCATTGATTATTTATTAGAAATGCTACATGGTTTTACGGCTGATGCTAAAAATGTCCTCCATAGGATGCAATGCATGCATTAACACGTCTGAACATGGACTGTCACACCCGTTCAACGGTGCCAGGAACCCTGCAAATGGTTGCACAAGCAGCAAAAATTCGGTTGTGAAGTTCGGCCGCAGTTACAACTGGAGTTGCATAACCTAAGGATTTCAAGTAGCCCTACAAGTAGAAATGTAAGGGAACGTGGGGCCATGCAACAGGGTTGCTACTAAAATGCGGACTGGAGGACCACGCGGACGGCGGACCGTTCCGACCGCGCGGACTGACAAACCAAGCAGACCTGGCCGTGGGGACCTAACCTGATCTAACCTAACCATACCTAACCTGACCTAAGCTAAACTAACCGGACATAAGCTAACCTAACCTGACCTAAGCTAACCTAACCGTATGGTCCGCGGTCCGCGTGTTCCACCGGTGCGCATTTCAGTAGCATCCATGCAAAGGCTCTCTGTTAAATATAATTTATCGATTAAATGAAGTGAGGCGAGGCGAGGCGAGGCCATGCGAGGCAGGGCGGGGCAGTTCGGTTCGGTTAGGTTTGGTTCGGTTCGGTTCAGTTTCATTTCGGTTAGGTTAGATTTTTTAACGGAACAGAGGTTCGGCTTAACGGATTCAATCCACGTCGCGCATGCGCACCGCGGACGAGGATGCGGGCCTACGTAGGTAGAATGTCAATTCGCGCCCTGCTCTTCCCCATCCACTTGTAATGAAATTTGCCATTGAGAACATTATGCACGTGGTGACTGAAATGTGGTGGAGCACCATCGTGCATGGACCACATGTTCATCCTGGTTGTCAGAGGAAAGTCTTCTAGTAGTTGGGGAAGAATGTTGACAAGGAAGTCAGATGGCGTGGTCTTGCTTTTATGCAGAGAATATAACACAAAAGTTTGTAACACTAATACATTAACACCCTGTATACAGGGTGGATGAAAAGTATGTATCTTTCATTAATAGCTTTTTACCCATGATATTTATCAAAAAAGTAATGCTGCAGACAAATATGAAGTCAAATGTGCCCTTTCAAATGATGCCTAGATTGTCAAACCTTGACCCTTATTTCAAGGTCGTTCGTGTTCTAGCTTTTCAACCATGCAAGATAGCAAAGAATTTTGAATTAGACGCTTTAAAAGTTCATCCCATTTAGTTGGTAAAAATTAATTTCATGGAGTTTGGTGCATTTATAAATTGTAGAGAAAGTTTTGAAATGTTGAATGCTGTGCGCAGCAGTGAAGTGACTCGTCGATTACTAAGGGTTGTATGAACTGTACTGCTTGGTATGTATGGAAATAAATCTGCAAGTTGTAGTTGCAACTGCAGTGCACAGTATTCACCTTAGAGCACAACACTTTAAGAATTCCCAGACGGATTATAAATGCACCAATCTTGCTGAAAGTAATTTTTATTAACTAAATCGGATGCCCTCTTCAAGCGCCTAATTCAAAATTGTGCCTATCTTGCACGGTTGAAAAGTTATAACACGTATGACCTTGAAACAAGGGACAAGGTTTGATAATTTTGACAACATTTGAAAAGGCACTTATGACTTCCTATTTGTCCGCAATGTTATATGTAAAAAGCCATTAACGAAACATACAGAATTTGTATCCACCTGGTATGATAGGGTGACAACCTTCGAACGAGATTGACACCCTTTTCAACTTCAGGACCTGGCTTGAGAAATGCTTTTGCTTAAATGGGCATCATCTTTTGAATATCATGTCCTAAAATTAAATTGTGAAAAATTACTTTCCTCAATTGCTTATCATGTATTTTAATGTGGAGACAAAAAATTTGGGAAACATTGAAAACTCATATTTTCAGTAATTTCAAAATCGCCCGTTATTCTGCCCCACCCTGTACTTGGCGATTCCAAATTTACTGCAGCATTCTGCTTGTAATTGAATAACATTGGCAATCCTTACTTACTACATCAATTGTTATGTGCAAAGGTTGTTGATTATTTCCAAGTGCAAGAATAAAATATTTACCATATAACCAAATTAAGAAACAATGATTCGCAATTTATAATTAGTTATAGTAATCAAGATGCAATATAAAATTGTCAAAATACGAACCTAATCTGTGAATTGTGATCCAATGATTACATGCAAATTGCACAATAATATCATTACTAGAGTTTGTAGCGGTGGGTAATCCAGAACAGTCTTCCTGAAGTATATCTTAATATCAAATTAGGAAATTGGCAAGTTTACGTTATAAATTATTTACATTGTAAGGTCTATGGTAATGGTAAAAGGATTTAAGTCATTAACAAAACAATTATTAGTATTTAAGACATATGGTACCTGCTTCCAGTATTTTTGGGAAATACGCTGCATTTGCTAACATGAAATAGAGCTGGAAATGCATTTTGTCACACTGAAAAGCAATATCTTTCTGGCAAACTTTATATTAGTTTATTAAGCTGAATGCTTTTTCTGTAACTTTTTAAATCTAAAATATGTTACAGGTAGCGTAATGGTGTTGCAAAGCAACCATTTAATGGTAATTGCTCAATAAATTGCTATTTCGTATTGAATAAGTGCTCCCATTGAAAGGTAATTGCTGGTTGGGAATTGTTGTGTTTAGTATTGTTTATGAAGCAATTCTACGAAGTAGGTAAGCCATTTTTAAAGTACATTATTACATTTGTATTTTTTAACAGCGCATTACCTGTTACTAAAGATCAATTTGCTGAGTAAATAACAGTTGTCAATAATTGTTACAGCTGGTGTAAAATGTTCGGCTACACAGTAAGATTCAAACCTCTCTGTAAAAAATGTTTGACAGATAATTCACACTACAAGCAATATATTCTTGTTGTACAACCATATGGTACAACCCATGGCAAAAAAGATTCGACCAGGCTTCGCTCGGCATCAAATTATTGAATCAATATATTTTATTTGGTGTACAAAATGAATTGTTGAGAGCAAAATAAAATATATCCCGTTAAACTGTGCTTCTTGATGGACATTGTGTATTATTTCTAAACAGACAAGATATACCGATTGTACAAAAATACATAGACCATAAGACCACATGTGGAAATAATTATCTGTTTAGGACAATTCATGGAAATAAGTATCCGATCATTGTTTTTAATATTGTGTTAAACGCCGTTTTACCTTAAATTTAAGCTTATATATGTTGTGGCATAGAGTTTACAAGCATCCAGCAATTATTTCTTGGGTTTATCACATCGATTAATACCTTTAATATCCCTCCGCAATTGTTTTATTGTGGTTGAAATCTGGTGAGGTTGCTTTCTGCATGTTAGAAATATTATAGCAAATATGATGCAATTGCCAACATGCAACACGGGTGCACATTCAAATGTATTTTTTTTCATCGAAAAAGCATCATTATTACAAGCTTTTTTTATTATTACAAGCTTTTTATTAAGGTGGAGGTAAAATCGCATTTTAGTACCTGTAAAAGTCCGCATGAAGGTGCCACATCTAAAATAGCGTTTTGATTTATTTATGGCGAAAGGTTTTGTTAGGCATCAATAAATTTTATACGCCGTGATAGACAATTGTCAACAGAATATTCCCAAAAAATGTCATTTATATATCTCCGTAACTTTTTGTGAACAGCTTTCCCAAAGCACCTTGGACGTTATCCCCCCGGGTGTTTGACCAACGGATTTTAGTTAAATCCGCTGCCAACAGATGGCGCCCCTGTGGAGCCTAATTGCACAGAGAAGCATATGCCTGACTGCCCATATTTGAAAATCCATATTAAAAAATCAGAAAATGGTACAAATATGAAATAAATTGCATATGATGCGCAGAGAACAGGTTTTTAAATCAAGCCCAAAATCATTACGGAATTTCAATTCAATCATTCTTAAAAGAAATCACAAAGTTTGTGAAGTTTTCATGATTTTGCGCATTTGGGAAAATCGTGAGCTAAAATTTATGTAGCTACCTCAATGAAATTTTAACAGAGTGTTAAGATATGTATTGGCTTTCTGTTTTGTCCATGCTTTTTTAATATGTTGATTGGTTGGCTTGGAATTAATTATTTTGTGTCACTGCCATAATAAAAGTTTTGGGCTAATTTTATTTGATATATTATTGTTCCAGATTTTTTTCTAACCTTCTGTAAGGTGTTTTGAGTGAATATCTTCATTGGGTCATATTTTTCATTAACTTTTTGTTTTATCAATACTGTGTGATTATTGACATGCATTTGCACTTGAATTTAGAATTGTCCGATTTTAATTATTCAAAATGTTTTTCCCATATTTTGATATGTGAGGAATTCATTTTTGATAATGAAAAATGTGTCATATCAATGCTTTGCATTTTTAATTACTGTTATATATTACCTACTTTGGGATGTTGCAATAAGGCTCAATTATCGGACCTGCACCTGGTGGTGGTGTGGGGGGGGGGGGGGGTGGGGTTTCACTAGCTGATAGCCTCTGGGGATTTTACTATAGGTTCAGATTTTTGGAAAGTGTATAAATATCTTCTCTCATGTGCAACATAATTTGCAATCTGCATTTTATAAACTATATTTTAGTCAAGTAAAATCTTGGAGGTACATAAGATTTGATACAAAAAATGAAGGGGAATATGAGGAAATTGAAAACAAATCGTACAATTTAGGTTTACAATTAGCAGTCTCACAATATTTGCGAAAATACAGGTTATGGTCAAATCCAATCATTTGAGAGAATAAATTGCAAAATGAGGGGAATTTTCATAAATTTGCTCCATTGAGGAAGACTGGAAATAAAAACTTTTGTTATACCTCAATGAAATTTCAACATAGTGTTCAGTGGTTTATTGTCCTTTTGATTGTTGTTTTCTGTATCAATGTATATTTTGTATAATTTGCTGAAGATAAATTAATTTGGACCATTTTCATTTTTCATACTTTTATTTTATTTAGCATAGTAAATGCATCAGGATGCTGGCTATGAAAACAAAGTTCGGAATATATCCCTGAATTCACTACGCTAGCTGAACAATGAACAATAAAATATGTGAATTACATATTTAAAAAACGCAAAACAACCAGCAATATTTTTATTTCCATAAACTGGTTTGTTTTTATTTCCCTAATATTCCCCTTCATTTTTAGCATCAAATCTTATGTAACTCCAATATTTGACTTTACTAGTTTAGTTTATAAAATGCAGAATTGAAAATTATGTTGCACATGAGAAGATATTTATACACTTTATAGGGTAAAATCACCAGAGGCAATCATTTAGTGAAACCCTACCCCCCCCCCACCCCCACCCCACCACCACCACAAGGTGCAGGTCCGATAACCGAGCCTTATTGCAACATCCCAAAGTAGGCAATATATAACAATAATTAAAAATGCAAAGTATTGATATTACACATTTTTCATTATTAAAATCGGACAATTGTAAAGTAAGATGTAAACACATGTCAACAATCACACTTTATTGATAAAACAAAAAGTTAATAAAAAATATGACCTAATGAAGATATTCACTCAAAACATCTTACAGAAGGTTACAAAAAAATCTGGAACAATAATATATTAAATAAAATTACACCCAAAATTTTTTTATGGCTGTGACACAAAATAATTAATTCCGAGCCAACCAAACAACATATTAAAAAAAGAAAGGACAAAATAGAAAGCCAATACACATCTGAATACTCTGTTCAAATGTCATTGAGGTAGCTCAATAACTTTTCGCTCGCGACTTTCCCAAATGAGTAAAATCATGAAACTGTCACAAACTTTGCGATTTTAATTAACAATGATCGAATTTGAATACCATAATGATCTTGGACTTGAATTAAACAGCTGCTCTCTAAGCATCATATGCAATTTATCTCATAGCTGTATCGTTTTCAGATTTTTTTATATGGATTTTCAAACATGGGCTGTCAGCCATGCTTCCCTGTGCAATTGGGCTCCACAGGGGC
>JAVBJR010000413.1:0-3397 GCA_031546965.1 Dysgonomonas sp. | reverse complement strand
TCGTAAACTGAGAGTTAGAACATAGGGCAGGTTGCAACTACAACTTGCAGGTTTATTTTCGTACATACCAAGCAGTACACTTAAGACTACCCTCAGCAAACTAGGAGTCACTTCACTGTAGCGCATAGCATTCTTCATTTCAAAAATTCCTCCACGGTTTATAAATGCACCAAACTTCCTGAAAATAATTTTTATCCACTAAATCGGATGCGCTCTTCAAGCGCCTAATTCGAAATTTTGCCCTATCTCAACGGTTGAAAAGTTGGAACACGGATGACCTTGAAATAAGGGTCAAGGTTAGATAATTATGGCACCGTTAGGAAGGGCACATATGGCTTCCTATTTGTCCCCATTGTTACATTTTTGATATGTATGATAAATAAACCATTATTCACATAAGTTCCAGACTTTTGAACCACCCTGTATAACCATCGCCAGCAACGGCGGTGCGATTCTCACATTTCGTGTAATTTTGTTTGTCGTTGAATAAATCAATTCCTAATGACAGTAAAAGTTTATTCCCTTGACCGAAAATTGCTTTTCACATCTTTTATGTGACTGTGACATGTTGTTTGACAAAGGTTTGACAGTCAAACTTGTAATAAACTTGCTAAATGCACAGGCGGAAACATGAAAAACATTTTGCACTGCAGCAATTTTTTCTAGGGCCAAGGGACACTTTCAAAAATACGGTAACATTTTTAAAAATAGTATAAAATGCACGTTAAACATTTTGTTAATTAACATTTGGCAATACAACAGCTTTGTATTTTTAAATAAATAAAAAACGGCGGATACTTTCCGGATAGCCCTCGTATATTAATGTTTTTGTATATGTACATTATATGCAATAAAAATTTGGTCATCGTTCTTATACTAGGGAGGAGGAGGAGAATTGGTTTGAAATTTCAGTAGTTAAGTACACTTGGGTCGAAAGGCCAAGAAAATTGATTTTTTGTAATTCCTAAAGCACCAGTGCACTTGCACCAAATGCAAATCTAAATGTTAATAACTTTGCATGGACATATCATATGGTAGAAATCCAATGTTAACGGCATATAAAAGCTGAATTCTTCTAAATTTTATCAATTTTATGTGAACATTACTCAAACTGCTACAGAATTACAAAGTTCATTCGATGACCCAACTTGCAAGGTCATCACTGATTGACAGTATCATGGTTTTCTCAACTCAATCCAACTCGGTTATAACGACCTCTACGTACATACTGTTATATAGTTGCCCCTTTGGAAGGGGCATTTGACCTTGACGACTCGTCTTTCTATGCACTAGTAATCATAAAACTTTGTATGAACCGCCCCCTGGTGCGCAGTAACAGTATAAATTTATATTTGGATGTAATACAAAATGCACTTTGTGACATGGCTGAAGTTCATGTACAACAGTCAGGAAAGAATCAACTATGTATTATATACAGAGAGATAGAGATCGTATCACCTCACGTACTAATTCACTTTACTTCATATTTGTTAAACTGAAAGACGGTCATGACATTTTTCTAGTTACAACTAACTGTATTCCAAAATGGCCGAAAAAGAAACACGTCCAGAGCAATATTACAAAGGCTTTTACAAATACATGTACAAAGCCCTAGATAGGATATGGGCCATATTGCCCAACAGTGTTGGAACAATCATTGCAACTATTATTATTTTCATCGCAGGCTCTGCAATGAGAGGTATTAACATATTTTATTACAATTTTTAGTTAAAATAACGGGTTATTATATAACACTACGTTCTATGAAATTATATTATATAAATTTTCTGCAAAATCACAACATGGTCAATTTAGCATTTCCAGAGCACCGTTTATTTCAATTAAAAATGATTAAAATATTGTAGGACTATCAAACGGACATAATTTCTTAACGGCCCCTAACAGTTTAATTCGTTTATAATGTTTATGGATTTTTATTGGTTAAATTTTTGTGCAGGGGACTGGATGTTGATTCTGGTTTATTTGATGAAATATATACAAAATGATGAGGAAAATGCGAATGATGACCCAAATGAAACAAACAACTTTGATTGGTCACTGGAAAGGTTTCATCTTCAAGGCCTTCCTACAGTTCTAATTATAAACATGTGTTATTCGTATACCATCTACTTCACAATATGCGGATTCCTTCAGGTAACAAAAACCTATAGTTAATATAACTATAAATGCACTTGGAATGTGCGTGAAAAATTAAGTTTCGAGATGCGCTGTGACGTCACAGCGAAGCACAGCGTTATGCTTTTAACAAGGAGTTATTACTGTGGGGCCACCGAGAGAAGACAGTTGCCTGGGGCGCTGAGTGGAGGAACTGGAGGTGCAAGCCAAATACCACACCCCTTCATTTGGATCATTCCTCCCCTCTGCGCTCCAGGCAACTGTCTTCTCTCGGTGGCCCCACAGTATAAACTGGTTTTTAACTATGACAGGATGCTCCGATGTGACGTCATCTTCGTATGCTAAAAAGTACTCTTCATAAATATATATAAATATACGAGGGCTGTCCAAAAAGTATCCGACTTTATTACTAAGTTTATTTACACTTAACTTGCGTGGTATCAGTTTGGATGTTTGTTTACGTTCTGGAGCTATTTTAACGCACTTCCCGACATCGTACACAGTTGAAAATCGGTATACATGTGAATCATGCGGCCGTCTTTCACCTAAAACCATTTTTATGTCACGTTTCACGCCATATTTACCACAAACTCTTGCGATCATCTCGAAGCGGGGCTCTGAAATCGCATCAGGCCGCCGCCATATTGCATCAAGATTACGTGAGTTGCGGCGCTCCTGCCAACACACTTCGCCCCAACCAATGGTACACATTGGGACTGGGTGACTGACATGTGCTGCCATAGTGTAGTGGTTATCACGTCTGCGTTACACGCAGAAGGTCCCTGGTTCGAGCCCCGGTGGAAGCACTTTTTAATTTTTTTTTCTTAACTTTAATTTTTAGATTAATCATGTCAAAAGAACTCCACATTTGGTTACATTTGCGCAAAACTTTTTTCATAAACCAAAAATACCAAACAAAATAACCAAAATAATTACTGAAATAAACTTAGTACTCAAAAAACTTAGTTTTTTCCACGGCTTGTTCATAAACTTTCCGTGAAACTTCTAGCCAATCTTTAGGAGATAATGGAAATTGCACACAATTCTTTTTCAGCGCCTTCTATATGGCTTTGCAGGTCTCATTTGGGGCACTGTTGCAGGATTTTGAGAACATTAAAACGTATACCATTAACAGCATAATTAAATAATTCAGTGTCCCGCATCCTGGGCCCGCATTCGAGATTCAATTCACCAATCCGCATCGCCGATTGCTGCCAAAAACAAAATAGACAATCATTTCAATCACTGCAATGTTGCATTT
>JAVBJR010000753.1:0-2768 GCA_031546965.1 Dysgonomonas sp. | reverse complement strand
TTCTGCGGTCGAGGGACCCATCTGGCTTCATCTTTTCGCAAAGGGTTAAACGAGAGGACACAGTGCGACGGTGAGGGATTATTGGAACAATGTCCCAAGACTGATTGGCGATGTGGGAGGCTATCTCACTCCGTATTGCTGTACGCCAATCCTCTGCATTTGGACCTTGCAGGGCTGCCTTGATAGGGACCTCTGCGATGCCAGCAAAGTCGAACGTATCTGCTGTCTCGGCCAAGATGCCCTGTATTGGTGCACCCAGCGTCCTTCCGCTACGGAGAGTTCTGGGGCTGCTGCCTTCTGCGGCTGGAGGTGATTTCTCGCAGATTTGAGGGGAGTCGACTGGTTGAGATACTGGCATGGTGGTAGGGGCAGTGTCTGTGGATGTTTGTTTTTCAAAAAAGACTTCATCCGCGAGCGTCTCCGATGAATCATCGGCTGCCACTGGGTCGCCATGACCAGAAGGTACCATTGAACTGTCTTCAAAGAATCTGACATCACGAGAGACGAAGGTGCGCTGCTCTTCTAGGGAGTGTACCCGGTATGCCTTAGCAGTTTCAGAATAGCCGACAAGGATTACTGGCTTAGAGCGTGGAGCAAGCTTGTCTTTGGCAGGCGCTTTGTCCAGGGCATAGGCTTGTGTGCCGAAGGGTCTCAGATGTCCAACTCTTGGGACGAGGGTGGTCCACAGTTCATGAGGAGTCCGCATCTGTAGACTGGAAGTGGGGGAACGATTGCGCACATGGCAAGCGGCGTTGACTGCTTCTGCCCAGAACTCATTTGGCAGTTTAGAGTCAATGATCATACACCTTGCCATGTCCAGGAGTGTCCTGTTCTTTCGTTCAGCCGTGCCGTTCTGCTGCGGTGTGTGTGGGACAGTTAATCTGCGCCTGATGCCCAGAGAGCGAAGTAGGGCATCATATTTGGAGTTGCAAAATTCAGTTCCATTGTCAGATTGTAATGCACCTACTTTTGTGCCAGTAAAATTTTCCATGAGGGCTTTTACCTCGGTGAAGGCATCGAAGGCCTCGGATTTTCGTTTCAAAAATCGAACCTCGCACCATTTGGAAAACTCGTCTGTGAACGCAGTGAAGTATCTGGCTCCACCAAAGGAAGGAGTAGATATTGGTCCACACAGGTCTGCATGTATCACTTTAAGAGGACGGGTAGCACACTGGTGACTGTTAGGAAAAGGTTTCTGTGACATCTTTCCAGCAGCACATGTGGTGCATGGCGTCAGATTTCCCTCAACGAGATACATCTCCTTGACTGCACCAGATCGAGCGATCTGAGCTGTCGATGACTACGGCTCGCACTTTGTTGAAGCGTACTTCGTGGTCAAGGTCAGTTATCTTGCCAACAGATAATAGGTTGTGTCTCAGTTGAGGCACGAGAAAAGTGTTGGTAACCGTAAGGTTCCGTTCTTGACCTTCACATTCAGTGCTGATGTGAGCTGTGCCAATCCCCAGGATTTCTGCTGTCTTGTTGTCAGCGAGGTGGAGCGTCCGGCCTGCAGCACTGGTAGTAGATTCAAAAAGTTCCCGTTGAGCGCACATGTGTGACGTTGCACCACTGTCTATGCACCATGTAGCTTCAGATGGTCTGACAAGAAGTGCACATTCAGAAATCATTTTCGGGTCAGGAGCATCGATGACCTTGGCGATGACCTTGGCAATGAAAGTGCTCTCGCTAGTGGAGGCTGCGACGTTTTCATTAGCGGCTGCGCGGGCTCTTGCTTGGGCACGAATTTTGGTCTTACACTCATGTTCAAGGTGACCATTGCGAGTGCAGTAGTTGCAAGTCTTGGTAGGTTGTTGAGTGTTGGACTTTGGCTTGCCTTTTGCAGGACCCGTGACAGGCTTCTTCGGCTTAGGTTTGTGTCGAGAGTTTGCGATGAGTGCAGAGGCGGCAGAATCACCTTTGGCTGTTCTGGCCATGTGCTCTTCAGTAATTTTAATTCTGAGGGCCTCCGAAGAGGGTAGAACATCCCTTGACTCGATGGCAACGCGAAAGTTCTCATATGCATCAGGGAGGCTGTACAATAGGGTTATTGACAGCAGTTCATCATTGATGACAATTTCGAGTTTTTTCAATTTGTCGACAGCATCGAAAAATGAGCGTAGGTGGTCATTTGGGTCACCATTATCAGTCATCTTGGTCATGAGAAGGCTTTTCATGAGGGTGGCCTTTCGGGCAGGGCCATGTGACTCATGGATGTCATGTAGTTTTAGCCAAATCTCACGTGAAGTCTTGCAACCCTTTAGGCGTTTTAGTTCCTCTGGTTTTATTGCTAGTAAGAGGTCGGATTGGGCTTTTTCATCTTGCCTCACCCATGCAGCGTGTTGTGCAGCAGAGTCCGCATTACCAGCAATAATATTTGGTTTTTCACGAGCACCACTGACATAGTCCCATGTGTCATAGCGTATCAAAATAGCACGAGCGTGGATCTTCCAGGTGTCAAAGTTTTCGTGACCAAGTTTTTCAATTTGGTATGCGTGTTGAGCCATTACATTCAATGTGGAAGAGATGGTGTTGCAAACGTGTGAAAACTTGCAGGCAATGTTTTTGGTTAACTGGAGCGATTAGGCTTACTACTTTGATGACTTGAGCACCGAGGTTAGCGTGGATTATTGATCAGTCCATCTGGGCCCATAACCTGATGGAAATCGAACTTGCAGAGATGTGAAAAGTAAATCAGTGATGAACACAGGAACAAAGGAACAACGAAGTCGGAGACAAGTTGTGATGTTTACAGCTCAACATGTTATTCT
>JAVBJR010000865.1:0-3658 GCA_031546965.1 Dysgonomonas sp. | reverse complement strand
TCGATCAGGCCAGATGCATGCTGCTCGACTCATCTACCAACAGGGTTCTGGGCCGAGGCAGTCAAAGCCGCTTGCCATGTACGTAATCACTCACCATTTTCTAGTATCCAGATGCCGTCACCATACCAGCTTTGGACCGGTACTATACCCGGTGCTGGTCATCTATGACCTTTCGGCACCCATGCCAATGCACTGGATAAAACACCAGGCAAGGACAAGTTTGCACCCAGGGCACTTCCAGTTGTGCTATTCAGCTACTCAGAGACTGCTAAGGCATATCGAGTCTACTCCAACTCTGCCAGACGAACCTTCGTCTCTCATCGATGTCCGTTTCTTTGAGGATGCCCATCCAGGAGCTACTGAGTTTGGACAACAAATCCACAGACCCAACAAATGGTTAGGCTACCAGCAAGTCCACCTCAGAAACAGACACAGGGTTTCACAGACACATGTGGCCAATGCCCAATCCTCATGTTTAGTTACCCCAGCGCTCCATGGCAACACTGGTTGAATATTTACCAGGCCCTTATAGACAGGATAACACTTGTGGTATCATGGGGATAAAACGTTAAGTGTATATGTTTATTTTCAGCTACACAACGTGATTAAGGGAAAAACAATTAAAATTTATTGTATGCAGATCGTTGAAGCAAATTACCATATCTGTTTACAAAATTATTGTAAAATGGTTTGAAGATTTATCAAAGTAACATCAATTGCCCATTTAGTTTATAATTAACATTTACTTCAAGATAGTAGATTAAAGAATGAAGTAGATACAACCAAGAGAGACCCAAAGGATTTTGCAAGCAAAAATTGACAAGGAAATTAGAGGCAATTATGAACAGACTCCTTTGAAACCTGCACCTTTTATAACTCCAACGTTGAACCTTTGCACTATTACATACACCTTTGAGAGTTGCAAACTTACACAAGGCCTGCAATTTAACTAATATGTGGATAGTGAAACCTAAACATGCCAAGAGGGAAAATTCCAAGTCGCCTGGCAGAAGTTTGGTATGTTAAAAAACATACCCAACATTAGTGTGCAACAGAAAAATAAAACAAGAATCAGCATAACAGCAGGTTAGTTTCTTCATGCCCATCCAGCTGAACGTAATAAAATTCCTAACGGACACCCTGATAACCCAGTTTAACAAGGACCCACTGAAATTTCAACTGTGAAAATAACACACTCCATATCAACTACCCAAAATAAAGAATCGCCATGCTTAAGGCTGGGAGTCTGCAGACGCCGAGCAGCAAAAGAAAAGATAACAGGCATAGGGACTACCAAAATAACCAATTGCAACTCTCGCTGAATGGGACCAACCACATAATAGCAATATAAGCAATAACCGGCCATAAATAAATATCCCGGAAATAAATTTCGAAAATCTGCACCGTTTGAACAACTGCCAAAGACTCCGTGGTTATATAACATGAATTGGCAAATACAATTTACAAAGAACATGTCACTGGATGATATATCTGTGCTGAAACATCAACCGTAACCTTGGCACATGTGTCGGTAAGCACCTCGGATGGCAAGGCCGAGTGAAAACCCGTAACACATAATGGCTAGGAATAATACCAAAGAAATGCCAGGAATACGTGTTGATGCTCCTAGTTCCACTGAAATGCCACACCATCTTCAACAATCTGTCGCATAACCAGGGAGCAATACAGAGAAAGCGCCGAATCCACTTAATGGAACGGATTTAACATTCTCCGGGTTGGGGTCCTCAGACCCCCAAATTGTATACGCCAGCAAGCAATCTATTACTTCCTGCAGGAGCTTGCATTTTCTCAGATGTACTTGTTGAGAACCAGTTAACTAGCCAGTGCCACAAGGTTCAATTAGAAATGTTTAAGGCGTGATAGATCATCCAGGACCATCGGAATTGGTTCAAAATCAAAATAAACTGAACGGATCAGCCGTTGGCAGAAGAACGATTCATGCAAGCATGCAAAACGCTTGCACTAAAACTCAAAATAACCTCTTTAGGGACTATTGCAAATATGAAACAAGAATCCGGGTAAAACAAAAAATGCTTAAAAACCAGGTCAGCGTCAAGATTTGTAAAGTGACATTATGGATTGGTCCCATTTAAGAAGTCTGCAATTTCAATGAGTGGTAAGTGTACAAATACTGAGGGCATATTGCATTTACTAAAATCGCCCGCAGGGCAAAACATACTATCGATGTTAATTATTAACGGGAAGGGCGCAGCGTACAGCGAAGGATATGGACAAGAATTCATATCTGCAAGCTGGCGTTTTGATTGGTTGGGAGGACACATTGAAACAGGATTCCAGTTTACCTGTTTAGGTAAACTGGAAGTCAGATTTGCCAGGACTCCGCAGACACGGACAGCCAACACTGCTCAACAGGCAAAACGAAATTGACTTCACCTCGATCTGGACTAAACCTATTCTCCTGAGCATGGGACATGGACTGCACGTGTGTCGAAAGCTACTCAAGATCCACAACAATCGGAAACAACTTGTCTATGTCAATCCCTAAGAGGAAATAGGAGAAACAGGGCATCACCAATGCTTGAATGACTTTTGAATGATTCCCAATCACCAAGGGGAATGACACCACACACATATTAGGGGCCATTGTCACAACAACCTTCCGAGGTATTACAGATAAACCCGTCATCATAACAAACTCATTATTAATGATATTATCTGTGGAGCCGGAATCTAATATGACTACTGTTGTGGATTGATGATGTGCGGCTATGGTTGCTAAACTTTCAAACATTTGAGTTGCAATGCATAACCACCGAATTTAATCGAGGTTTGCCGTTTGTGGTGTTGATCTGTGTAATATACTGTTTTGTGGAATATGACATTTATATACAGTCGGACCTCGATAACTCAAACGTCCATAACTCAAATTTTCTAGATCTCAAATAAATATTTATTTCCCGACCAAAATCCCTATATCGCCCATGTTAAAATGTTTCTATAACTCAAACTTTATAACTCAAATATTTCTATATCTCAAACAATTTTTAGTTTCCCTGCTGTCAAAAACTTCCTTAAGTCAAAGTTCTTGGAATGCAAGACCACATCTAACTGGTTTATTTAAGATATTTGCAGGCATTTTAGAGCATCCTTTTCAAAACCAAATGTATCTGATAATATTTTCCAATGTGTGAATGCTATTGATGATTTTTTTACTGCTGACCAGAGAAAACATTTAAAACAGCTGCTTATCACAATTTATGGAAGCGATCTGATGAAATAAACAAATTTTAGTTTGGTGTAACATTGAATTGTACACACACAAATTTTCTTTAGTGTCTATTACTAAAATTTTCTAAAATCCCAAGGGAAACCTAAAAAACTTTGAGTTAGAGTTATCGAGGTCCGACTGTATGTTGTTTATTAACTATTTCATATTCATTGGTTCATAAAATAAAACATCATTTTTGTATAGTTCTATGCATGGTGGTGCAAATTTTTTACCACCTTTGGTTTGCATCATAGAAGGAAACCGATCGCTCTAATTAATATACAACTACGCCAGGGCTATTCTCGAATAGTTCCATATTCACTGCTCATAGATGGCAGCAGTCATCTGTGAGTCAGCCAAGTTCCGCTCTGTCTTGGCGAAACAAAATCCTGCTTCCAGGACTTCCAT
>JAVBJR010000500.1:0-2939 GCA_031546965.1 Dysgonomonas sp. | reverse complement strand
CAGTTTTAATCGAAAGAACACGTTATATTTTACTTCTGGAAATGTCACATTTAATTAACCGATGGAGGAAAGACATTACGAAAATAATTATAAACATATCACTAACCTGCAGTTTCAATGTCTTGTCTCATACGCTTCTATGCTTCTATCCTACTTCCGGTTACTTCTCGCGCCCGCCGCCAGGCGGCGCCACTCAAACTGAAAGTAGCGAATACGGAGAAAGAAAGCTTAAAGGTATTTAAAAGGCACAATGTGTTAAAATGTCTTAAACAATGTGACCTTATATATTCTTATAGGAAAATAGAAAAATATAGATGCAGCAGCAAAAAAAGCTATGGCTGGCATTCTTGCCCAATCACAGGAACAGAAGAAGAAAATGCCATTGACCGCTAGTTTTAGGGCAACAGCCCCTCAGTTGCAAAATGAATGTGGATTTTTGGTTCAAGACATTCTGGTTCAAAAAGATAAACAAATTGCACTGTTGCAGTCAATCATTGCAGATTTCAAAAAGAATTGCAAAGAACTTCGTGAAGAAAAGAAAGCCCTAATGACACTGAACATCAGTCTACAAGAGACCATAACAAAAAAAGTGCAATTGGATTCACGTAGGACCCTGTTGAAATATTAATTACTAATTTACTACTGCTGTAATGACTGCTATTGTATTTATGTTTTTACAGTAACAGTAAACTACATGCCATCAGAAAATGGAGAACTACTTCCAGTGTCTGCCAGCATATTACCATTCAGTAAAACTGTTGAATCCGTGGTTGCAGAGCCTGTGGCAAATGGTGCATCAGTCAACTGCATCTTCGCTGCACAAAATGAGGATCCACAATTGCCCATCGACATAGACATTTCTTGCAACCGTGATGATATCATTGACCCTTCTGCAGAAGTACCCTCGAGCTTGGAGAATGAAGTATAATTGTTATGTAATAAGAAAAGTGTTATCATAACACTTACAATGCTATGCGTATTTCAGGCACAAGACAATGCTGAACCAATGCAGACCCAGCTTAGTGAACCGCAACGCAAGAACTTCATGGACACAATTGATTTTTCCTTCACTCCAAACACTACTCAGGATGGCAAAGTATATTCTCGAATTTTATTTCATTAACTTATTTTACAAAATTGATGTAAAACTACTTTTAAAATCTATTTAGATTGACATAGGTGGAGAGGTATTCATCGCAGCAACAGTGTGGAATCACATTTTGCAGTCAAAAAGTCCATCAATTTTCATAAAAGAGACTGCTTTGGCTCTATGGTCAGCTGACGGATTGCGCAAGAGGTCGGTGACAGGGACAGCATGCAAAGCAAAGCAGAAAACAGGAGGGGAAGCTGCAAAACCATGCCTGACTCCAACGAAGCGAACTGCATTGGCAAGTACGTACACATTGTTGCAAGGAGAATTCAGAATTCATAGTTCAAATATTGTATTTAAAATATAAGTAAATATATATGTCATATTTTTAAAAGCTATGCTTTCATATCATTCCTTAAATTTGCAGATGCACTTGTTTACCGCTTGACAAAGCAAGGCAAATCACGGACCGAAATAGAATGCGAACTGAAGAAAATCAATCTCCGCCTTAACGAGAAAATCCAGGACTTGAATAAAAGATGGAAACCAACTATAAAGGAGTGATAAAATAAGATTTTAAGTTGTTACTCAAAATGTAATTTAGATTATAAATGGTTTACTATTGTATTTACTCGCATGTTACATATTATTTTCACAGAAAAACTATAATGTAGTGCTTACTATATTACAGCTATGTAGATTTGAAATTGGGAAACTGCCACTAAAGTAGTAGTAGGAGCTCTACTACTGCGGTAGTGGGAGCACCACTATAGTTGTATAGTGGGAGCTCCACTACAGCGGTAGTGGGAGCTCCACTACAGCGGTAGTGCGAGCTCCACTATTACTAGTAGTGGTCCACTATTCCATAACACACATAAGTAGTGGCCCACTATCAAAATATTTCCAATAGGGAAGGCGGGAGATCGTGCACGACCGGGTGGAGCGTGTTTTGGGGGTGGAAAATTGCGTACCGAAAACTTTCGGGCGTAATTAAAAATAAACGGGACATAATTTCGAAAAAAAAATCCTACATTTTGTTCAGTATGTCTTGGAGTACATACGGTTTCAGTGGTTTTCTGAAATTATTATTCATTATCGTTTAGATTGGAAAAAGGCACTCCGAAACACGATTTTTGATGCAATTTTCCTATCTAAACGATAATTAATAATATTTTCAGAAAACCGCTGAAACCATATGTAATCCAAGACATACTGATCGAACAAAATGTAGGATTAGTTTTTCGAAATAATGTCCCGTTTATTTTTAATTACGTCCGAAAGTTTTCCGTATGCAATTTTCCACCCCCAAAACACGCTCCACCCGGTCGTGCACGATCTCCCGCCTTAAATCGTTTAAAGGTGAACAGAACAGGATTTGTAACATACCCTGGAAAGTGTGCAATTCTATAGAATTGATGCCAATAAAAAGATTGGCGCAAACCAAACTTTGTTTTAAAAATTGTTTAAAGGTGAACTGACACGGTTTCCTAACACCCCACTTTTTTGGTGTAAATCGATCGATATAAACACAAATAAACATATTCCAAAAGCTGAAGTGTCTAGATAACGGACATTTCGAGATATTTAGACGAATTTTATGTTGACTTGCTGTGATTGGTCGGAAGTGGAGTTAATTAAACCACGCCTCAGCCACCCAATTAGCCAAAAGTGGGGTTGATTTGGCTACGCCTGGCCACAGCACACAAGATTCGAAACGCCGCTATTCGCTGAAGCGCTATAACGGCCGATTTTGAACAACGACGATCTGCTTCATTGGCTGGCGCCATTTTGCCACAGGAAATTATGACGCCAGCGTCGTGACATCGCACTCCTGTGACACCATGGCGTC
>JAVBJR010000955.1:0-3561 GCA_031546965.1 Dysgonomonas sp. | reverse complement strand
TGGAATAAGGACGTGATGCACAGGCCCTTTCTCCACAGAGGCTCGATAATTACCAGAAAACCATTTGGAAAAAACTCAATACTTCTGAAAAAATTCAAGATATACGAAATTACAATGCCAACTGTTTTCCATTATTCCAGATAGTTTTTTGATGGTCGTAAATAATTATTCATAAATACTTAGAAAAATTACAATATAAGTGAAGTATATGCTATGAAATATGTGAAAAATCTCAAAAGCATGCCATTTTTAAAGTGTCCCTTGATTCCCCGAGCCCTTGCTCCACTTACTTTCGATGGTTGGGATTTCCCCTGCCGCATTTCGCCATCTGCTCCCGAATACGACTTCCCTGCATTCTTTAAGCTTTTCCGCATGACATGTGCCCATTTTGACACATTCCGCGTTTTTTGGGCCGCAGTTGATTGTTTAATGACCCACGGGAGCAGTAAAATAGCCGTTGGCGGCGGCCATCTTTTTCGAACGTATTTAAAAACAGATGCGTGGCAATAGTTTTATGTCAATTTCTTGCCGCGCAAATTACTTTCTCACCAATAAAATATGGCAAGATCGATGCACAAAAAGTCAAACAACATGTTGTTACTGAAATCTCATTTTGGCCAAAATGTTGGTTAGGCCCTTCTTCGAGTCAGTGCTTCAATTATTTTTCACTCAATACTAAAACTATTAAAAATACAACAAAATTTGTTATTACAGCACTGTCCGGAATAACATGTACAAAATTCATATCACAGATTTTGGTTTTGTAGTCTAGAAAATTGACGGCGTGCTAAGTGCCGTTGCAAAATTACACGCAAATCATTATTAATATTTGTGAATTTTTTGCATGGCTTTTGCGAAACAAATACATGAAAGCGCCAACAAAAAAAGCATATTTTGACCTATTATGTCTAATGTAGTGGTGTTTATTTCGTTTTGTCTGGTTTTAAACGGAGACCATGTAATGAACATCATGTTCATGAAAGGAGAATACCCGGATTAGTAACTGCCGCCCTCTCTCCCCCGCTTGTTAATAGCATTGGCTCGTACTACCCACTCGGATTGAACTGCTTACGCCGGGCCTGCATCCCGGGAAGTTTTTAATGAATTTGTTAATCTCAATGGATTCTCGTACAATTATTCAGGTATAGTTATTATCAGTTGATAAAATGTCCAATTTAGCATTTTTAGGGTTGTGGTTATGTTGCAGCAAATGATTGCAGAAATTTGATATTTCTTGTCGCTTCAAATGTTCTTTGAATCTGGTGTTAAATGATCGCTGTGTTTGACCAATGTATACGTGGTCACAGTCACCACAAGTAATTTTATAAACACCAGATTTTACGTTTTTATCAATTGAGTCCTTCAAATTTGGTAATTTTGATTTCAAGATGTTTTGACACGAAAAACCCACATTGATGCCATACTTTTTCAACCGGTTCGAAATTTTCCAAGTGAGGTCATTAAAATGTAATCCCACAAACTGTTGTTTTGGGACATCCGATTCTAAGGTAGTCATCGTTTTTCTTTCAATTGTATTTGCAACTTTTTTGAAAATGCGATCCACTTGCTTTGGGTTAATGCCATTTAACTCACAACATGTTCTTAAAAAATGCAACTCCTTGGAAGTGCGTTGGAAATCTAATTTAAAGTTGAAAATTCTGTAAATGCTGGCTGCTGTACAAGAAACTTAATTTTTGTTTGGATGGGTGAAAGGAAGTGGTGTCAATAAAGTGTGGACAGAATGTTGGTTTTCGATATATGTCAAATGTGAACTTTTCTGTGGAGCCATCTATTAATATGTCCAAAAATGGTAACTGCCGATTTGATTCCTTTTCACAAGTGAACTGAATCCTCTTATTTATGGAATTCATTTTCTTTAATATTAAATCCAATTCACGATCAGTTAATTTGTGTAAAGCAAAAACATCATCCACATATCGTACCCAAAATTTTAGCTCTGGAAATTTTGTTAGCAGTTTTTGTTCAAAATCCTCCATAAATATGTTGGCCAAGAATGGTGCAATAGGGGATCCCATTGCCAGCCCATCAACTTATTGCTAGATTTGGTTATTGAACGTGGAAAAGTTTGGTTCACAAGTCTAACTAGTCTCAAGATTTCACAAGTGAAGTTTGAGTCATAATTGTTGTTGGCTAGGAGTTTCGATATAATGGGATACAATTCCTCCAACTGAACACTCGGATAAAGTGAAATGACGTCAAAGGAGCACATGCGGAATGAAGTTGGATTTTTACTTTTCCACAAATTTAGCTGAGATATAAAATGTTTTGAGTCCTGTAGGATGTGGGAATTTGTCCTGTTAAGTCCTACTAAAAAGCGGTTTAAATACTGTGCAAGCTTGAAAGGCACAGTATTAATTGCAGGTACAATTGGCCTCATAGGGATGTTAGTTTTGTGGATCTTAGGTAAGCCATACATTATGGCTAACTGTGGATTCTTGATTATCAATGAATTTACCTTGAAATCCTTTGGAAAAACACAACGAATTGATTTCAAACATTCTTTCAACTCCGTTTGACACCTCCTTAGCAATTTGGTGGTGTACATGTCCGTCCTCAAAAAACTTGTTGATTCCAAATTTGATTGACACTTGTCTATGTACTCATTTCGATGAAGGATGACAGTGTGGTTGCCTTTATCCGCTTTCATGACCAGAAGATTTTCAAGTTTTAATTTTTTCAGCAAATTTTGGACTTCATGGTTATCATGTAAAACAGTCCCGGATTGTGAATTCATGTTCTGGCTGATCTTTTGTTTATACATATTTAAGTCATGCGTGATTTCTTCAGCCAAGGTACATTTAAGAGGAGTTGGGAAAGCAAAAGACTGCAACATGCTTTGCAAGGCAACCACATTGTTTTCAAGATTGTTAGGTCTGGGCCGAAAATTGAAGTTAACCCCTTTATTCAAGATGTTCAGCTCCTCATTAGTGAACATCACATTGCTAAGTTTTTTGATGAATGGAAATTGTTTTTCCGCATTACCTGACACATGTGCATGGGTGGGCTTTTTGAAGGTATTATGGACTCGGTCAAATGGAATTTTGTTTTGCTTCAGCAATCTCGAAAACTTTTTAGCGTGCGTGTCATACAACTGATCAGATAACTGCTGATCACGTTCATAACATTCATTGAGTGCATGCATCAACACTAAAGGTAAAACGGTGTTTGACAAAATTAAATGGTTATGGTAGCATCATATCTCAACACTGTCCAACTTACAGAATTTTCAACTTTAAATTAGATTTCCAACGCACTTCCAAGGAATTGCATTTTTTAAGAACATGTTGTGAGTTAAATGGCATTAACCCAAAGCAAGTGGATCGCATTTTCAAAAAAGTTGCAAATAAAATTGAAAGAAAAACGATGACTACCTTAGAATCGGATGCCCCAAAACAACATTTTGTGGGATTACCTTTTAATGACCTCACTTGGAAAATTTCGAACAGGTTGAAAAAGTATGGCATCAATGTGGGTTTTTCGTGTCAAAACACCTTGAAATCAAAATTACCAAATTTGAAGGACTCAATTGATAAAAACTTA
>JAVBJR010001213.1:0-2874 GCA_031546965.1 Dysgonomonas sp. | reverse complement strand
CTATGATCTTCTTCTTGGCGGGGGAGTAGCGATAGGGTTTGCAGCAGATGGGACGGTCATCAAGAAGCTCGATCTTGTGCTCGCCCAGGTGTGTCAAACCAGGCTTCCCGCTGAAGACATCAGGAAAGTCATCCAGGATGGACTGGATGTCTGCTGACGGAGTCTCAGGATGCGATGGAGATGGATGGTCCGTGATGATGGACCTCACGTAGTGCGACCAGCTGCTCTGGATCTCCGGCGGTGGCGACGAGGGTGTCGTCGAGGTATCCAAAACAGTTTTTCCACTTTAGTCCTCCCAAGACGCGGTCCATCACTCGCTGGAATGACGACGGGGCGTTGCATAGACCAAAGGGCATTCGGCGGAACTGAAAAATACCGAGATGACAAGTGAAGGCGGTCTTCTCCTTGTCTGCTTCTGCCATGGGGATCTGCCAGTAGCCGGACTCCAGGTCTATGAGACTGAAGCTGGTGCAGTCCTGCAAGCTGTCTAGTAGATCGTCCATCCTGGACAGGGGGTAGCTGTCCTTCTTGGTAATGACGTTGAGTTTGTCGTAGTTGACGCAGAAGCGCCAACCACCTCCTTTCTCCTCCTTCTTGGGCACCAAGACAACGGGGAACGCGTACGGGCTGGTGCTGGGCTCGATGATGCCAAGTTTCAGCATCATCGCGATCTGCTCCTCGATGATCCTCTTCTTAGCGGGGGAGTACCGGTAGGGTTTGCAGCTGATGGGACGATCATCAAGAAGCTCAATCTTGTGCTCGCCCAGGTGTGTCAAACCAGGTTGTCCGCTGAAGACATCAGGGAAGTCATCCAGGATGCGCTGGATGTCCTCTGATGGAGTCTCGGGATGCGATGGTGTGGGATGGTCCATGATGATGGACCCCACGTTGCTGAATCCAGGTCTTGGGTCTGGCCGGAAAGGGTATCGTTGTTGATGTCCTACGAAGAACCACTCCTCCGTCGAGAAGTCAATCTGGACGCGGTGTCTGCGTAGGAAGTCCACCCCTAGGAGTAGGTCGATGCCAGGACGGTCTGCGATGATTGCGGTGACCTTCCTTCGCACATCTTCTATCTTAAGAGTAAACGAGATTTGTTCTGTGGCGGTGAACTGGTGTCCCACTGCGTTGATGGGCATGTGCACTGGTGTGACGACCATCTGCACATCCTTCATCCGGTGGTACATCTGTCGGTCGATGACAGAAATGGCTGCTCCGCTGTCCAGAAGGGTCATGATGTCATGGCCGCCGTACGACGTGGTAGCGAAGGGCTGTAGTCGTC
Source organism: Dysgonomonas sp. (assembly GCA_031546965.1). GTDB lineage: Bacteria > Bacteroidota > Bacteroidia > Bacteroidales > Dysgonomonadaceae > Dysgonomonas_A. Next base: position 1,595 of record JAVBJR010001213.1, on the reverse strand, counting down.
CTTGGGGCTGCACCATGTTGACACCTTTGGCTGGAGGCTTGGAGGCAGTTGATGAAGAGCTGGCTGCGGCTGCTGCTGCGGCTGCTTTCTTCTTGTTGCATACTTCTTCGGTGTGGCCAGGAATCTGACAGAAGTTACAACGAGGTCGAGCTGGTCGCTGCAGTCTTCCTTCCATCAGGAGTCCTTGGTTTGGCTCCCTTTGAAGTAGCGGGTTTGGTGGGGACATCGGTTTTCTTGTGATGCGCTGTCTTGTATCGCTTGACGCCTTCCATCACGACTTCGGCTCTGCGACCTCGCTTGCACAACTCATCGAAGGTGACGATGTCATCTGGCATGTGATTCTTGTATTCAGGACGGAGATTGTCAAAGATGTGTTGAACTTGCTCCTCCTCCGCAGGTGGGTGTGCCATCCTTTGGTACAAGCTGCGGATGATCACGACGTACTCCGCGACGGTCTCGGTGGACGTCTGGAAACGGCTGCTGATCTGCTCGGTGATCTTGTAGTCATACACCTTGGGTAGAAAACGCTCTCGGAAAGCGGCTTCGAAGTCTGCCCAAGTGTTGATAGAGTCCCGAATGGTATGCCACCAGGCCAAGGCTGCACCATCCAGTAGTAAAGCGATGCTCTTGAGGGCTGCATCATCGGTGACGTCCTCAGCAGTTCTGTAGTCATCGACTTTCATCCGGAAGGTGACGGCTTGTGAATCCTCTCCACTGAAGCGGGCAGTACATTTGGCCAGGGTCCTCTGGTGATGCTGCTCAGCTGGTGGTGGAGGTGGTGGTTGTTGTTGTTGTCCTCCCTGGATCATCAGCGACTGGTCCAGTAGCTGTTGTTGGAGATTGAGCACTAGGTCTCGTAGTGACTGGTAGTCCTCTTGCGAAGGCGCCGCCATGGTAGTTGTAGGAAGCTGGATACTCTGCTCTAGGCCTGTTGGGGGTACTTCAACTTCGTGGAAGCTTGCGGAAGTCCCAGGTAGAGGAGATGATGTCTGTGGCCCTGTAACTGTGCTGTCGGAGCTCGAGGTCTCAGTCTCGTCGGATGAACGTAGTGGTCTCCCAGATCTCAGGAGGTGTGGCGAAGTGCCCTCCTTCTGTTTCTTCTTTCTGCCACCCGTAGCTGAAGGCGAAAGAACTTTTTCACAAAAGCTGAGGTCCTCAGGATCCTAGATGGTCCAGGGGATGTCAGCTGGCTGGTAGTTCTTGAGGGGCCCCACGTTGGGCGCCAGTTGTCACGTTCCGCTGTGTTTTAGGCAGCGAAGTGGGCAACACTTGTGTTTTTGGGACTTCCCTCCAGGTGGCGTTGGTAGTATGGCACTGGTTCGCGGTTTATTGAAACGAGACTGTAGTTGAAATAAAGTATTTATTACAGAAAACAGGGCTTCAGGGGTTTTTAGGTTTATTGTCAAATAAAACAGTGTATTTTGTGTTGAGGTTTGTGAACCATAACAGTGTGTGGAACAGTGTGGTAGCACTGACGACTTAGTGGTGGCTGCGAGCCCCTTTTATACAGAAAGTATCGAAAAGGGCCCTCCCAGAAGGGGAGGAGCCATAAGACGAACGACGAATGACACGAGACGGACGGTGGCGCCGTCTGG
>JAVBJR010000780.1:0-5255 GCA_031546965.1 Dysgonomonas sp. | reverse complement strand
CGAGGGATTGCTGCCTTGTGTGTAATTTATATCCAAAGCCCCTCCTGCATACAGATTGGGTTTGAATTTCCAAAAGACTTGTGGATTGATTTGAAACCAAAGTCTGTGGTATGTTGTAGTCGAATCACTTTTAGGAACATTCTCTCCATTAGTATATCCCACTCCGAAATAGCTGTCCGACATGCTTTTAAACCACAAATCGGCATTTATCCGCAGTTTGTCGTGCATCCAGTAGGTAGTGATCTTGGAGGATGCAAAAAAAGCACCTCCGGTACTTATCCCCGCAGTTACCGGAAAGGACGAACGTTGCAACAACGAGTCCGATTTGTCTGTTCGTATCGACATTAAAGCTCCTCCTGCAATAGAAAAACCCATCTCGGGAGTATATCCGGGTCCCACAACAGGAGTAATCAGTAAAGATCCCTCTTTCACTTTTTGCGCATTACGAAGCTGCATCCTTTTTAACCAACCGGGGCGAACGGTTGTTGTGTCGGTATTGGTTTCTGTTTGGGCATAACTTGTAGAAAAAGACACTATACTTACTACTATCAATATGATATTTTTGAACAAAGATTGTTTCATCTCAAATGTATATGAGAAATTTATTTTCCCTTATTCGTATTTATCCCGAATCTATAACTGGCTGAAATCAACCCTGATTTCCTACCACCCAAAAAATTAGCTTCTGCCCGAAATTGCCAATTGCGATCTATCTGATACTGTGCTCCTAGAATCATAGACCAGTCTTTTGCCGGACGTTTTTTTAGCGTATAGTGTAGTTGGCTATCCACGTTTTCGGCTTTTTCAACCAATTCGTCAACCAATTTTTGTTTTACAGGACCTAATGCTTCGTACCAGTCCGAGTTTTGATAATTGTTTCCTATATCGGGCATTACTTCCGATAGATTGATAGTGCCATCTGTTCCTCCCGAAAGGTACAAGCGGGTTGCTCCTGTCCAAACAGAAATATTTTTTTCGGGATTACCTTGGAAGTGAAAAACATATCCGGTTCTCAAACCAAAATTTACAGCAGAGTTATCTCCTTTCAATTCACCTAAATGCGTCCAGATCTTACTCATGTCCAAAGAAAAGAAAACGGAGCGTATTCCCCCTGTTAACATGGCTCCAATGCCGTATACATATCCGTCGAAGTTAGCTTGAGTGTTGAGGTCTACCGGTTTATCCACTATACTTCCGATTCCAACATCGGTCTGAACCCAAGTCTTGCCATATATACCGTACACATCTAAAAAAGGCAGTATCCATAAATCGGTACGTACGTTTATGTCTTGAACATTGGCAGTAACTTTACTGAACCCAACGATGTTGTCCAATGACTGTAGTTGACCATCATTGATTCCTATCGACAGATCGGAAACAGTTACATCTTGAGCTGCAGCATATCCGTTTACCGAAATTCCGATAGGATAGGGCAGCAAGAAGCCTTTTCGTCCCAGCTTTTCTCCCCACAAGGGAATGACATATGGGTTATTGAGGTTCTTGGTATTTTCATACAAGGCACCTTGTTTGGGCAAGATTTTTACTCCTGCACTTTCTTGTGAGTAGGCTATTGATAAACCCGATAGCAGTAGGACAGCCGTTAATATTAGTGTACTTCGCATAAATATATTTATTAATCTATTTTGACTTTGATTAAAAGTTCATAATGGAAAACAAATATCTATGCTAAAAGTTCTATAATTGGCTAAAATAAAAGGTTGAAAGCAATTGATGATATTTTTTAGAAAACGTAAAGGGACAAAGATATCATTACCTCGCATTACTCTTCAACCATCTCAAATGATTTAGTATTGCTTTGATATCTAAATAACTATATTCTTTGGGTAAATCTTCTTTTATGCTCGATAAAGGCGTATTAAATGGAATATCTTTTAATCGGGGAATGAGGTAATCTTGTTTTTGCTTGCTCATTAATGTATCAATAGACAGATCGCCGGTGAAAATGAAACTCGACAGGTGCGATTCTATGGTGGTTGTCGATAAATTGCGTTCGGCAGCAATTTCTTGTATTGATTTTGCCTCGTTGAATAGTGATAAGGTAATACGTTGACTATCTCCTTTTTGAGGCTTTTCTTTCCGGTCTGTTTTTTGTGGCTCTTTTGGGTCTTCGGCTACTAATTTTTCTAAAACCAAATCGTGAGTAAGATCGGTATTTCCGTACCTTACATGCTGCAATTTATCCAAAAAAGAGAGCAAGGTTGCATGAATTTCATATAATCCTTTCAAATATAATTTTACTTTGGAGGCATTCTTTATACTATTTATATGATTTTCGATAGGTAGAATAATGTGTTGTTGCAAATCTTTATGGAAATAGAGAGAGGCTTTCTTCACACGCTCCTGTACCAAATTAATATCGGGATTGGGTATATACAATATAGAGTGAAGTTCTTTTCTGAAATTAAGGGCTATTTTTTCTTGTTCCTCAGTTTTATGGTATAGTTGCGAAACTAGCTTTTGAACCTCTTCTTTATTAGGAATGGTTTTAGCAGATGCCAATTCGTACAGAGAGCGCAAACTTCGTACTACGGGCGACCAGTCGAAGGCTTTCTTCAATCGTTCGGCACAATAATGCGATTTTTCTTGATCGAGTACTTGTTGAAGATAATCTTGTTTCAATTCCTTTTGGCTAAAAGCTATTGCCCCTTCGTCGGTGCGAATGCTGTCTGCTGTGATGCGTGAAAACAAAACTATCCCATCTAAAGTAGTACAACGGCTCAATGCCACATATACCTGACCGGCTGCAAAAGCTTGTCCGGCATCGATCACTACACGGTCGAAAGTCAATCCCTGACTTTTGTGTATGGTAATAGCCCATGCCAGCCGGATAGGGTATTGGGTAAATGCTCCAAGTTCTTCTTCTTGAATATCACCCGAATTTTCGTTTAACGAATAGCGAACATTACGCCAGGTTTCTTCTTCGAGTTCCATCTCGTGTCCATTCTCAAATTGGACTACTATCTTATTGTCTGACAAGAAGCTTATTACTCCTAATTTTCCGTTATAATAACGTCGTTTTTCGCCGGCATCATTTTTCACAAACATAATCTGTGCTCCCACTTTCAGCAGTAGCTTAAGCTCGGTGGGGAGAGAGTTTTCGGCAAAATCGCCACTTATTTTCCCCGAAAAAGAGATCTCCTTTGTTTTCAGCCGGGCTAGCTCATCGCTGTTTATTTTATCTGCTTTGTAGTTGTGTGTGCAAAGAACAATGTATCTGTTTTTTTCGGTCAATTTAAAAGAGGGGTTATATCTCTCGTTGAGTATTTGCAAGTCAGCAGAAGTGGTACAACTATTGCGAATACGATTGAGTATATCTATAAAAAGTTGATCGCTTTGGCGATAAATGGTTTTCAGTTCTATATACAAAGGCATATTATTTTGTAATGCCTGTGCATGAAAAAAGAATGCCGAGGGATAAAACGGCTTCAACTGCTCCCATTCGTGTTGCTGTACCACCGGAGGCAGTTGATACATATCGCCAATAAAAAGAATCTGAACCCCTCCGAATACTTTCTGATTGTTACGATATCGTTTCAGCAGATGGTCTATGGCATCGAGCATATCTGCCCGTAGCATACTTACTTCATCGATAATAAGTAAATCGAGTTCGCGCAACATTTCTATCTTCGATTTCCGCAATTTAAAATGAAAATCGAGTTTCTTTTTGCCTTCAAAATTGGGTGTAAATGGTTCAAATGGCAATTGCAACAACGAATGGAGTGTTACTCCGCCGGCATTTATCGCCGCTACGCCTGTGGGTGCTGCCACGATTACATTTTTATCTGCGTGTTTGCGGATGTAATGTAGGAATGTTGTTTTTCCGGTTCCGGCTTTACCTGTCAAGAAAACCGACTGAGAGGTGTTCAGTACAATATCGGCTGCCAGGGTAAACATTTCGTTCGGTGATGAATTTTCCATTGTATTAGTCTTTATTCCTACAAATTTACATAAAAATAGCGAGTTCTAAATTGTTATTTTTTTGTATGTTTGTAACATCAACTCAATAAAATCTAAGAACATGAGTAAAAAACTAACCTTAAGTATATGTTTTGTAGTATGTGCTATTTTTTTTATTACAGCACAAAACACAAACAATACTAACTATGCTCTAAAAGAAAATATACCTTACATTAGTAAATCCGAAAAGGATGCTTATAAATTGGAGCGTTGCGAATTGGACATCTATTACCCAACTGATAAGAAGAATTTTGCAACCGTTGTTTGGTTTCATGGAGGTGGACTCGAAGGTGGAGGCAAAGGTGTTCCCGAAGAATTAAAAAACAAAGGTATAGCCGTTGTAGCCGTCAATTATCGTTTGAGCCCTAGGGCAAAGAATCCTGCATACATTGAAGATGCTGCCGAATCGGTGGCATGGGTTTTCGATAATATTGCCTCGTACGGAGGAAGTACCGACGATATTTATGTTTCGGGACATTCAGCCGGTGGATACTTGGCTCTTATGGTGGGAATGGACAAGAGTTATCTGAACAAGTATGGCATAGATGCAAACAGAATAAAAGGGCTGATTCCTGTTAGTGGACAAACAAATACTCATTATACGATAAAAAAAGAACGTGGACTTCCTTTCGACATACCTTATATCGACAATTATGCTCCTCTAACTCATGCCCGCAAGGATATTCCGCCTATGCTTCTGATTACCGGAGACCGGAGGATGGAGTTGCCGGCTCGTTACGAAGAAAATGCTCATTTAGATGCAGTTCTTAGAAATTTGGGTAACAAAGATGTCAAACTCTACGAATTGCAGGGTTTCGATCACGGGGCTGTATATGCTCCCGCATGTTACCTGATTTTAGATTGGGTGAAGAAGTATAGTACAAACAAATAAAGATAATATCTCGCGTTTAAGGGTAGGGGACCGGGCAGCGCCATGCGAAGCCACACCACGCGATGCAATATCGCACGGAAGCCCCGTTGACTGGCTTGCTCTCAAAAATTGTTAAAAGAAATAAGAATCAAAAAATCATCCTTGCATTTACATCCTGAAATATAGCAATATACCCCATTGATAATAATGATCTTATCGTAATAAAGAAATTCATTACTGTCCAATTGATTAAAAAGATGACAGGCTTTAATTTCTTCATTTTTGTGAGGTATAAATACTTTGAAGTTATTACGTATACGGATATAATACTTTATCTCCATGTGGTTTAGGTAATCTAACCATTTAGACCCTACCAACTCTCTGTCGGCACTTAGTGATTCAATAC
>JAVBJR010001148.1:0-2620 GCA_031546965.1 Dysgonomonas sp. | reverse complement strand
TCTTTACAAAGGAAATTTCGTTAAAAAGAATTCGTTATATGGTACCAATTTAACATGGTGGCCAACCAAATTCTTAGAAAAATTCGTTACAGCGATCTTTTCTTTAAAAGGAGGTTCGTTAAAAGGAGGTTTGACTGTAGTAGTAATTTTTATTGCATGCCTCATAAGGCTTAAAAAAGGGGTATTTACATAATTCAAATATAAACAGAAAGACATGAATGTAAGGGTTGCACACACCACATTTTTATTAAACTCATCTGTTCACAAGTCACACACTTCCGCCGGCTCTTAGTCACTCTTTAACCTGCTCATAGTTGCTCCAGTAAATGATATGTACTTTGCTAAAAGCTGGTAACTTTGTCTTAGAGTGTGGTGCGGCTTGTCACGTTGGCGTTGAACTTGACATACCAACGGTGGGTGTGGCCAAAAGTCTGTTTTACGTGGACGGCTTACAGAGGGATGACGAGCACCGCAGACAGGTATTAATTTTGCCAAGGGCACGAATATTTAAAACGAGGTTTTTAATCGCACGTGGATGGTTTTTTGACAGGTGTCTTGCTTGTCCAGAAAGGGAGATGCTTTCCCGCTCGTTGGCCAGTCCAGCAAACTCCTCGGAATGGTGATGTCCCGTGGCCATCGGTGTAAACGTCTACGGTAGAACCTGGCTCGATTACAATATGTTGGCACTGGTGGTTCGTGTTGACTTTAGCCTGGATATGGTACCAGGCTCATTTGAAAAGTAAGGGCTGATTGAGTGTCCGAGGGGCCTGGAAAATTATGGTGACTACACTGTAAGATAAAGCGGTGATGTATATGTTTGAAACAACTGAGACATTTTTTCCCTTAATTGGTTTTTGATTTCTACTCAATCGGCCCTTATTTTTGAAATGAGCCTCGTATTTAAAGTTGAACTGACACGGTTTTGGAACATACCCTGAAAAATTCCCTGTTTATTGAAGCAATGCCAAGAAAATGATTGGCGGAAACGAAAGTTTTGTAAAAATTAGTTCAAATAAATTACGACTAGTTAGAGATGTGACGCCATGGAGTCACAGGAGTGCGATGTCACGTCGCTGGCATCATAATGTCCTGAGGCAAAACGGAGCCAGCCAATGAGGCAGATCGTCGTCGATCGAAATCCACCGTTTTAGCGCTTCAGCGAATAGCGGCGTTTTGAATCTTGTGTGCTGTGGCCAGGCGTGGCCAAATGACCCCCACTTTTGGCCAATTGGGTGGCTAGGGTGTGGCTCAGTGTCCCCCACTCTCAACCAATCACAGCAAATCAACATAACATTTGTCTCAATATCTCGAAATGTCCGTTATCTAGACACTTCAGCTTTTGGAATATGATTATTTGTGTTTATATTGATCGATTGTCACCAAAAAAATGGGGTGTTAGAAAACCGTGTCAGTTCACCTTTAAAAAATTCCAGCTTTTAAGAATTCGGAAGTTATACATTAATTTGTTCACAAATGGTGTTTTATTAATATGACATTTTAAAGGCAGTGTGCCATTACAAAGGTATTCCTTTAATAAAGCATATCCTTATAATGGACAACATTTTGGGTCCCGATATAAAAAGAGTCCACTGTAGTTTGCAGTGTGCATCTATATGCAGTCCACTCCGATTATAACGAAGTAGCAAATGCAAGCCACTTAGTTCGATATAAGTGGGTTGCGTTATAAGCACACTTGCAAAAAATATTTTTCTAGCATTACTTTTGCACCAGGCTGTTTGGATGGCAATCGACAAACATATTTGCATAACCTCCATCAAACAAACGTCCACAACTTTAATTTCAGAAATGGACAATTATTTTCAGCATCTGAACATAATTTTTGTTTAAAGTTAAACCGGTATGGGTTTGTAAGGTACTCTGAAACTTAAGCTGTATTAATTAAGGACCGCCATAAAGAAAGCAAGTGTTGTAACAAAATGTCAGTGGAAATTAGTAAACAATAGTTATTAGCAATAAAAGTTTTTCAGATAGGTTGGCTATTATAGGCAAACCTCCTTGCCCTGTTGACTTTTAAGTTTTAATAACTTTTTTACTTGCTTTTCGCATGGTTTTTTAGTTGTAGGTTAAGCCTCAACAAGATTTCAGGGTAACTTACAAAATGACGTCAGTTCACCTTTAACATTTGTGAAAGAAGTTGCAGACTTTTTCTGCACTTGGATCTGTTTTTGAAGAAAATTTGTTGTATCAGGAGTGAAATTCACGATTTTCGACCAATTTTGTGCGTTAAAGGGACAGTCCGTTCAAAAATGAAAAAAAAAACATGTGTTGTTCGCAACGAAAAACTATACAACCTTGCAATTGGATGTGTTAAGAAATTTGCGATAGTTAACGAGAAATTAAATGAAAACCGCGTGATGTGCGGCGTTTCAACGTTCCATTTGCCGGTGCACGACGGCGGGAAGAACGCCGTTCGATCGGTCGGTCCAAGGCAGTAGAATGTCTTTACAGGCATGGACACTGGAAATAGAATAGAACAAAAACGATAGCAGCGCTCTTGGTGGAACGTTAGACAATCACGTTCCATGCGCTGCTATTGGTGGATTGCATGTGGAATATAACCACATGAAGCCTGCATAATTGCAATCCACCAATAGCAGCG
>JAVBJR010000416.1:0-3144 GCA_031546965.1 Dysgonomonas sp. | reverse complement strand
ACATTGAGTTGCTATGAATAAAAGATGTGCACTAGAGTATGTATGAACGTTTCATTCTTTGAATCGAATAAAGACCACTTTCATGTAGTTGTGAGTGCATGTCAGAAAATACCTAACTCCATATGTAATGATTATTTTATTACTATACATATAGAATTTAGAGTCTTCACTACAGCTGAAATTTAATGCAACAAAATTATTCATAACGAAATGTAACATTGTACACTAGCTTCACCAGTTTATTCCCTTAAAAACTGAATTTAAGATGCCAAGCTGTATACTTGATGTTTTATATTTTATGTCTGACAACTAAAATCCTCCCATTATAAGGAATTATATTGGTTCCTGAGTTTCACGTGTTCAGCTTTAATACCATGTTATGTAAATTACAAGTGTTTCTTGAGCTTGAATAGCATTTGTTGGGGAATAATCGAGACCAGGAATTTGTTGGATCACATTTTAGGACAACATTTTTGGGTCTGGGAACTGTTACTTTAAAATTACTTATGAGGATTGTGAAACTGAATGATTTGATGTGGTTATGCATCAACACCTTAACCAGCTTAACAAAACTGAACAGGTTATTAATAAACATATTGCAATTGTGGGATATAGGCCATGTTAATTTGTGGCAATATGTAAGTTGTTTTATAGGACCATGTGACAAACCATCAAATTAAATCACTTTAACATTTTCAATATATCTTCAATACCTACAATGTCATAAATCTAGAAATCTAACAAATTCCTTCCAGCAAAGGTTTTCAGAAATAAATGAAATGATTTGAAATTGTTTGTTCAAAGCATGAGTAATATGTTTACTCTTTTCTATTTGCTCGGTTACTACTTGTACAACTTGAACAAACTTTATTTGAACTAATGAAAAGAGTTTGAAATGAGTTGTTATTGCGCATGAACGGATCGAAATTGGCAAAGTGCGGTTATATTGGAATTGACCACACAAAATCGATATGGTCCAACTATTTTCGCTCCAAAGGATTGTTATATACGATCAAGATGAGCGAGATATTACTTTACCTGGAGTCCAACCAACGGACAGAAAGTTAGAGGTGCAACAGTCCAGATGCCGTTATACGAAAGGTCCAATCTTTCGAGCTGCCGCAATCCCACGAAAGCCCTGGCGTGCAAGTGCAATGCCAGTGCTGACCAGTCGTCGTTGTAAGTCCTGACACTCAGGTTCCTCAACTGTGGTAGGGCCTGGAAAGCCCTTTCGGGCAAAGCTGCCAGCTTACACGCGTCCAGCTCCAACTCTCGCAGCGCGTGCAAGTGGTCCATCGTGTAGTTGGACACCGTGTTCTGCAAGTACACTCCTTCCGCGCACTGAACCTTCATCCACACTGTTCCATCGGCCTGAACACCACTGGCCCAACTGGAATTACCTTCCTGCACGGCCGAAGTCACGGAACAGGTCACCCTCACCTGGTTACTATCCGGTGACACTTGAACCCACCTGCAGAATTCAGGAGCACTGTACCTGAAGCCTGCACACACTTGTAACATCACAATCATGGCGAGAATGAGCAGTGCTAAAGGGGAATAAGGTGTCCTAAAAGATGGCCTGGGTCTTAGCCTCTGCCTTTGCCTCCTTATCCTCGATTCGGTTTTGGACCGTCCTGCGTGAGAAAAGCACTCGGAAAACTCTTGGCGTTTCTTGACACCCCTCATCATTCTTTCCACTAATCACAAGCTACACAATGATGGTGGTAGTAGTAATCCTCGGTAGAAGATGTAGTAGTAGTATTCCTGGGATTGTGGTGTCTTGAAAAGCCACGTGTTGCACCCAGAAGGAACAACATGGTTGTGTGTCTGTGTTTGTGCCTCCTTCCTTCCCTTCCTTGCTTCTATGCTCGAAAGGTGTTGTCAGGTGAGATGGTGGCTCCACCTACTTCATTCTCTCCTTTCTTGGGGGGTTCAGCTGGTGCCACTCCTCCTCCTTCTCTTTGGTGAAGTGAGCATCGTGAGGAGACCACCAACTTTGGCTGCTTTTTCACATTCAACCATGAAAGCAGGAGCAAGAAAATGGATGGATGGATGAACTGCGCAGAGGAAAACGGAATTCGCAGTTTGGGTCGTGGATCGAATTGCTAAAGGTGATGATGATGATGATGATGAGGAGGAGGAGGAGGATACTTTTGGCTTCAATCGATTGAGCTGCAATGTCTGCAAAGAAGGAAATATAAGCGGTCAGTTTGGAGATCTTCAATGAACTGGACATAGGCGTGGCTTCATTTTGGGCCATGCAGACTCAATTTAATGCAATAAATCTTCCTTCTTTTAAGGAAACTTCAATCATTCAGGTGGACACTTCAACAGAAATACACAGTGGAATAATTTGTTACCGTAGAAAAAGGATAATCTAATAAGTCCAATAAATTGTAGCCTATTATACGTATAGTATAGTGCGTCTCAACTCAAGATTGCACACGTCAACGATTGCAAAGAATTAATTTCACATAATATGTATAGGTGGAATTTTGAAAACATTTTTTCAATTAACTTTATTAAGTATATTCCATTAACTTTGTATAGTGGAATTATTTTTTGGTGTAAGGATTTACCCCATAAAGCAAGAAAACAAGAGGGAATTACTGCAACCTTGAGTTGAGACGCACTATGCAATTAACACTTATACGAAATTGACAATATTATTATGATTATTAGAGGAAATACCAAGAAGTATTATTTAATCTTTTTCAGTAAATTAACCAAAAAAAGTAGGCGTGGTCTTTGCTTGGACACAGTGAATAGTGGTCATTTGATAGAAAGTCGTCAGCCAATAGGAATTAAGCATGCTTTATACACTGTATTGCAATAGTGAAAATACTTTTTTTTTGAGGGGGGAAATCGGTAATAAAAAACTATGGAATAAATGGGGATTATTCCATGATGCAAATGCAATGAATGACAATAGTAGTGACTTATTAGCCATATGATTCAGAAAAGTATTGTTGCAGTTCACATGCAAGAGTGGTTCTCAGCATAGTAACAAAACATGTTTCATATATGAGCATTAATGGTTGTCTGCATTGAATAAGCTGAATGGCTCATGGCAAGAATGCTGTTCGTCACTTAAGCCTAATCAACATAGTGTGTACCCTTTTTTTTATAGCCCCCAGTCATTCG
>JAVBJR010001011.1:0-2958 GCA_031546965.1 Dysgonomonas sp. | reverse complement strand
TTTATGTATTATCGAATAATACATAATACGAGGCTCATTTCAAAAATAAGGGCCGATTGAGTAGAAATCAAAAACCAATTTACGGAAAAATATGTCTCTGTTGTTTCAAACATATACATCACCGCTTTATTTTACAGTGTAGTCACCATAAATTTCCAAGCCCCTTGGACACCGTAAAAAATGTTTTTAAAGCTCTTCGCAAAAAATTCCACCGCCTGTGAATTAAAAATTCCAAATGTAGTGACCAAAATTGGCTGGTGACCATAAACGAATTGCACATACACAGTAACATCAACTGATTGACCACCTAACCATGAAGTTTTCAACCTGTGTGACCTTGAGTGCAGATGGGTGCGAAAACCAGCAACCTCTGAAGTTGGGAAAATCCATCAATAAAGAGTTGAAATCGGCAGTGATGGACTGGTTTAACTTGCAGGCGGCGGAATTTTATTCAGCGGGCTTAAAAAACATTTTTTACAGTGTCAATGGGGCTTAAAAAATTATAGTGACTACGCTGTAAAATAAAGTGGTGATGCATAAGTTTGAAACAACCGAGACCTATTTTTCCGTTAATTGGTTTTTGATTTCTACTCCATCGGCCCTTACTTTTGAAATGAGCCTCGTACAAAGACTTGTGGCTTCCAGGTGTACATTTGGATTTTGCATAGCAATTAAACTTGTTTAAAAAATAAAATGTGTTACTTATTGATTTGCCTTTGCATTGTGGCAGTGCTGGAACTGTCACATGTATTTACAATTATTAGCACATGTCTTTGTTTGCCTTTTGGGGGTGGTTTGGGTTTAACTGGATTGTCTGATATTGCATAACTCTTTGGGCTGATGTTGCAGCTCAAAGGTGAGTTTCTGCCATTATAAAAGCTTGATGTGCAAATGTTTCAGAACCACTTCACACTTCGCCACCAACAGCGAAGGATCGACACTGGTCTGCCTCGAGAATGCTCCTCGCCATCAGCTGGCTGTTCTTCACTGTATAACGGCTCTTCATCTCAGATGCTGTGCATCCCTATTTATGGTTGTATCATCGAGTGTGATCTGTGTCACTCAGTTAGTGACGCCCTGAGACTTTTACATTCTTCATTGACCCTTTGATTGTGAACCTAACTTTAGTAGCAGCCGGAACCTTCAATCGGCCACACTAAATTATAATTTCCGAATGCATACAAGGTTCAAAAGCACAACTCTGCACGTACTGTCGTGTTCACTCCAATTGACCATTTTACCAATCAGCAGCGCCATCTAGTGCCAGTGGCGCCAATTGCCAACTGTAAGAAGCGATCAGTATAGCTGCAGTGTTTCTCAAGTACAGAATCGCTACGTAGCTCACCCCAGATGAACAAAATACATTAACAAATGTACCGGTATATGAAGTTTTATTAAACGATCTGTATTATATCTGAATAAAAAACCTGCGCGTAAGACTTTTTTAGTTATTTATTTGAATTTTTTAAACGAAATATAATAAATAAGTCTGTTGTATATATTTAATTCCTTTCTCACATACAAGTTTTACTATGCTTAATTTGACTGTAAAAAGTACACGTATTTCAAAAAACTTCAAAAACAAATAGAAAAACAATTCAAAATTATGCTATAGCTCATACTGTAAAGGCTGATGCACACGGGCGCGTCAACGCATGCGTTTCAGGTGCGTCATGCAGCACTGCATCCGTCAGGTGGTGCGTCGTATGAGAACAATGTGACGTCATGACGTGCATCGAGCGCGTGCGGCGCTAGTGACGCGTCGTGAAACCCTATTGGTCGAATACGCGCACATGTGAGTGTACTGCACGTGTCGTGCGACCTTGACGCGAGACGGCGCTGGCGTTGGTGGCGCGCGTCACCCGTCTGCGTCGCCACACCGTCATGACGCGCCCGTGTGCATTAGCCTTAAGATTCAGTTTTATTTGTCACTAACACAAAGAAAAATAGGATTTCTAATTCAGCAAGCACATCTAGGAAAACAAAAGGCGTTAGCTAGTATTGGGCTTTCAGAAGCCGGTGTGGTGGATTTAGAAGAGAGAGGACTGGAAATTAAATCTGAGATGGTGCAAAGAGCGAACGATATTAATAGACAAAAAGGGAGGGAAAAGATGAGAGAGTCAAAATTTAATCCTTTGTATAAGAAGCTAATTCCAAAGGGGGAGGGAGCGGAATATTTAAGAAATATCAATTTAAATGTAAAGGAGAAGAGAGCAATAGGAAGATTTAGAACAGGAGGGGCGGGTAGGGCAGCTGAATATTGGAGGTCGAAGGAGGAGAAAGTTTGCAGAATGTGTGGAGAGGCAGAAGAGACTGTATCCCACATGGTGTTAGAGTGTTTTAAAGGAGTGAAATGGAAGGGGCGGGTGGAGAAATTACTGGAAGAAGAAGGTGGGGGCTAGAACAGTTGATGTGGTGTGATAAGAAAATTAAGTTGGGGCGAAGTGTTGGAATGTCTGATAATAATATTGTATTGATATAGTTAAACTCGTAACGCGTATGTGTATTTTTGTATATGAAGTACTGTATAGGGGTCGTATGGATCCTCTTCTAATCCCCCGAGAGGGGGGAAGAATAAAACCTATTGTGATGACCCCAACTAGGGATCATCCCTTTTATTTCTTCAAAAGGGAAAACAGGTCTTTCGATTCGCAAAAAGGTTTACACAACAGTCTTTAAACAATGATTGATGAAGGTCTTGGGAAGGATGGATCTTGCGAGTAGAGGATGGATCTTTCGAGTACAGGACGTGGAAGGTCTATGTAGTCTTGGTAAACAGTAGAAGGAACAGTCTTCTTAAGGAACCCAGCACATGGATTCGAGTTGACGTTGTCCAGGAAAACAAAAAGGTACTGTATTAGAGAAGGGAAACTAGTCCTCCAAAAAGGAATCAGTACCTGGATGTCTGGCCGTAAAGATGGCTGGAAGACAGTAACTTGGGTGGTCAATAGGAAGGAC
>JAVBJR010000097.1:0-6390 GCA_031546965.1 Dysgonomonas sp. | reverse complement strand
CTTCATAGGGATTCGCTGTGGGCCCTCAAAACTGTGCATTAAAAATGCTTGTGTGCAACCCATATGGGTCTACGGACTACGGGTTAGCACGCTTGCTTGCTTGTGAAGTTAAGGAATGGGATAGGAAGGGGCCCCCGGGTTAACACACTTGATAGTGTATAGAACCCGTTAGCACCAGGATTATTACATATTTTTGTGGCAAGGTTGTGATTTCTGACATGCACATTTTGACCTGACGTCATTGGGGAAGGGGGAGGGCAGTATGAAATGACAGTTAATGATAAGGGGGTGGGGGAATGCAAAAACGGCAAATTTTATAGTGACGTCATTTGGGAACGTTCCCTAAGATTACCATAGGCGGCCTCCTTGATGACCATCATCTCTCGAAAAGTGTAAAATTCTTGAACTTCACACTGCATGGAATAGTAATCCATGAAAGTGATGAATTTTGCACCTCTGATGGATGTCGTCCGCCCAGGTGACATTTAGAGCGTTGTTTACTGCTGACAGGGAAATGCAGTCGAATCATCTTACCAGCAACACATGGACAGTGAAAGAGTCGTCCTGCGAGTTGCATGCCTTCCACTGCTCCAGATAGAGAACCTCACGGAATGTCTGTCTGTAATCGGTGATCTTGCCAGCGGAGACAATGTTGTGATGTAGTTCAGGAACTGGGAGTGTCAGTGAGATCCACAGTCTGTTTGATGCCCCGTTGCACTCAGTTTGAAGATGAGCAGTACCTACATTTACAATAGCAACAGTGTCCAATAGCAAGGCGAAGGGTTCTACCTTGTGCATGGGATGTGGGAACTAATGGAGTTGACTCGGCACACATATATGGGTAGTCGTTCCACTCTCTAGACACTAAGGAAAGTCTAGCTTCTTCGTGATTGTATACTTTTTATTGTGCCCTGAGTCCATTAAGGTAGCATCATAATTAGAAGTTGAATAATAATCGTGGGCTTTGGCTTGGGCTCAAGCTTTGGTTTGGTATTAATTTTCCAGGTGACTTCTGCGAGTGCAGTAGTTGCAAGTCTTATCATTATTAACACTGGCCTTTGGCTTGCTCTGATTTGATTTGCTCTGTCATGCATTTTATATTATTTTTAAAAATGTTCCCGAATTTATAAAGTGTTTCTTGGCCCTAAGA
This sequence comes from Dysgonomonas sp., assembly GCA_031546965.1. GTDB lineage: Bacteria > Bacteroidota > Bacteroidia > Bacteroidales > Dysgonomonadaceae > Dysgonomonas_A. The sequence goes on along the minus strand of JAVBJR010000097.1, from coordinate 5,240 downwards.
AAATTTACTGGGATGCTAAGGTCCTTTCATGTTACTGCCAGTGCATTAAGCACGTATATTGCAAGTTTGACCTCATTTGAAATGTCAAACTTTTGTCAAACGGTATATAGGTCACTCAACAGATGTGAAGAGCAATTTACTGTACAGGAGAAATTTTTTCTGTCTTCAGGAATTGATTTATGAGGTGACAAAGCAATACTTTGCAAACTGCAGGAGTCACACTGCCATTACGGAAATGCTAATAAAACCAATACCTGTGATCCAATATTTTTTGGACTTCAATTTTCTTAGGGCCAAGAAACATTTTGACATGCAAGGTAATAATTAGAAACAATACTCCAATATGCATGTTAAACATTCTCTTGTTGAACATTGACATTATACAACAGACTTGGGTTTTAAAATTAAAAGTGGCTAATACTTTCCAGGTAGCCAACGTACATATCGGCAAGATATGCATATAATACCACATCTTGGTTTGATAAACAACAAATACCTGTCCTCCAGTGGCCACAAAATAACCATGATCTTAATCCTATTGAAACAATGTGGAATAATTCCGAGAATTAAATCCACACACAGTTGATAATCTAAATAAATCATTTGAGGATGCTTGGTGTACATTCACACAATAATACCAAGGAGTTATAACTCCTTGATAATACTGTGAAAAACTTGTATTGTCCATGCCAAAGCAGCCTGGACCAAATATTAATTTTGAAATTGCCATACTTTTGCACCTACTGTGCGTTTTACGAAAGGTTGCGGTCGAGGCGGCCCCTCCCCCGACCTGACTATAGTACTGATTTTTGGGTGGTTTGGGCATATTTGAGGCTTGCTGTTGCGTGTTCACCTTTACCCAGTGACGTCATTATTCAGAATGCAGCAGCAAGCTTCAAATACCCAAACCCTCCGAAAAGCAGTAGACAGGTCGGGGGAGGGGCCCTCTCGACCGCAATCTTTCGTGAAACGCACAGTAAATATGTATGTTGCGATATTTATGTCCCATACATAGCTTATATTTCACTTGATTTTTCTGATTTGCAGTTGTTTCATAATGAATAAATGCTGAGAGATTATGAGGAATTGTTCCTCATTTACCATCAGGTAGGTAGTTTTGTTGTTGGTGCAGTAGTTTTGCAACCATACAATAATAATTTACATCTGACTATTACTTTTGTCCAGGAGAGTATTTGATCGGTTATATATACTGTATATACCATGATATGAATTTGGAAATGTTCTGCAGCTCTCAAATATTGGAAATATTTATTAATGCAACACATAATGCCACATACAATTTTTGCATTTCTGCACTACATTACACTACCCATGTCACGTTTAGTTATTGAATGTTTCACATTATTGTTAATTGTGTTGTATTGATTTTGCAAGAGTACGATACGAATATCTCGTAATAAGGAATCACAATCTCCCATCTCGTGTACTAAATTCTTGGCTAAAATTGTAAAAGCAATTCAATGATATCCGATAGATATATAATATAATTAGAATGATGAAACGGTTTATGGTTGATATAGTTTCCATATTGTAATGTATCTTTACGTTTGCCTTTATTGCCTTGGGGAGGCATCTCGACTGTAATGAATGACGACCCCTGGGATTGAATGTCAATTTGAGAGAAGAGTGAACTTTATCACCGTGTGCAGTTTATACATAAACAGTAGCCAAAAAATCGAAATGCGCTCAGCCTTGACAATTTATGTCATTGTGGAGAAATCAAAATATATCATACGAAAATAAAATACAGGCATAAATAAGTATATTTTATTTAGGTATACCTAAGTATATTGTTCATTTCAAGTGTGCAATTAAGTAAACAGTACGCGTTCTGCAGTTCTGTTCATGCTGTGAAACCTATACACGGAATTGCAAGACACCGCACAAACTTCCATTGGTTGGCAGAGTTTCCATCAGATGTGGGTTTCCATATACGAATATCATGATAAAATAAAAAAATGCAAAACACTAAAAGTAATTATTATTTCAATAATTTCTGTATTATTTCGTGGTTTCATGACATGGCTAAAAGAATACTCTAAAGACTAGGGTCACACAAAGCGTGCTAAAACGGACGCGTTGGCCGGCACTTTTATCGTCCGTGCTTGCATTGCACTACGGACAATGCAAGCACGGACCTTGTCAAACAGCGGATGAAGAGGTCTAAAATGGGATTAGAAAATGATTATCTGCAGTTGGACGGATATTTTTAAAAAATGGCGTAGAAAAACTCTTTCCACACTATACATAGAAAATAGGTAAATGTATGTACTTTGTAACAAAAATTAGGATTACCGGAATACTGCATAACGTTTTTTAGAAATAATTATTGCAACTACATTTTTGATTGTGCCAAGCATATAATCTCCAAAATGATGATTCACTTCAAATACATGACCTGATTTGTATTTCTATATAACTTTAGAATCTTGGTATATCTTTACAAAATATGGAGAATACCTTCCTCAATACTTAAAAAATCTCTTCAAAATTCAGAATTTTTATTTTTCAAACATGCAGAGAAAAATTGTTAAGCCAAGGCTGCCAATAGGTTAAGCACACTTTGTGCTAATATGTGTTCCAAATACAGTGGAACCTCGGATTACGAGCAACTTGGCTTGCGAGCATTATTTAACACGACCAAAGTTTTTAATAAATTCAAACTTGATAAACGAGCATTGTCCTGGAGTACTAGCGTCTACCAAGTGTACGTCACATCAAGGATTCAATATAATGTACCAGGATGTGTCGTTCCCAATTTTCATGTGTGAAGATGATAACCGCCCTTATCTACCAGCAGGGGGCGCACAGTGCAACCATTCGATGTTTGAGTCGATACTGATACACGATGTCGATACAGCGTTCTGTACAACGTTGTATCGAAAGCGTATAATAGCTTTCGTTCTGATCAAGGATTCAATCATTGGTTGATGCAAGCATCACAATCATAGTTAAAAATCGGTTATTTTCGTGTTTGCTTTGATTCGTCAATATTGCTGTACAATTGCTTGATTTAATTGCGAAAATCGTCGATGCAGCAATACATACCGCGTGCATCAGTGTATCGTGTGTTCGTGTATCGAGAATGTATCACTGTTATCAAGGTTGTATCAGCAACAGAGTGTGTGGACTCGGTGTGAAGGGAATTACCCATGATTCCTAAGGAGAATTGCTTCCAGCCAATGGCGTGCCCCTCTCATTTAATCCTTAAGAAACGAATGGGATCGAACGCCACATCCTGGTACAGTATATTGAATCCTTGGTCACATGATCACAAAGTGCTGCAAATTTGTGGGTAATTGTCTCATCGCATGCAGCTACGATATTTTCTCGTTGCTAGTGACTATTCTTTATTGACCGTATACTACGACAATGCCCCGAAACAGATGGCAGTGATTCTGTCATAGTCTTTCTTCCCAATATGTTATTAAATTTAAACAATAAAATATAAAAGGTTGTAATGTATATGCTTTTTTATTAATCATTCATGTATGAATGATTTTTAGTTTTGTAACCAATCATACGAGATTCCATTATTTCTTATGTGGAGATCCGCATTGATATACGATTGTTTTGGCTTACGAGCACATTTTCGGAAGGAATAATGCTCGCAAATCAAGGTTCCACTTTATATTTGAAGAATAGCAAACTTTCTATAACTGCTGTAAGCTAGATAAAGAATAACAAGGATAATAACGGAAATTATGGAATTACTGCTTTCATTGGAAAGCAAACATAATTAATGTTTTGATTTTAAACAGTCCATCAGTTGTGTCAAGGCTAATATACTATTTCCCAGCTTATCTGTGGACCAAAGGAGCATTGCATGCGCTATGCTGTAACCAATGGTGACGAGTAGTAACCATCCGCTCGACTGCTATAAAACAGAACTTCAGGCACTGAAAATGTTAGTAGCTGAGCGGATGGTTACTACTCATCACCATTGGTTACATCATAGCGCATGCACCGCCCCTTTGGTCCACAAATAAGCTAGCAAAGTCATGTGATAAACGTTCGGTGGCCCTGGCGAAATAGGAGTTCTGGAATGTGGGATGGGACTTGTTTTATTCATGTCGGAAGACCTGTTCAGCAAGGCCACATTCGAACGCTCTCGGGTACTTTGTGTAGCATTATTGCAAGGCGTTGTTTATTGCTTTGCAAGAATTCGAACATTGCCTCACTGAACAGGCATGCCAATGTGAATAAAGCAAGCCACTTCCCACATTCTGAAACTTCAACTTCACCCGGTGCCTCCGAACGTTGATCACGTGACTGCGCTTTTCTAGCATTGCTATAGCCTTGGTTGTGCAGATGTGCCTTCGAATTTCTTACCATCAAGAATTCATAAGAAAACTTTGCTGAATAAATAAAAGATTGGGAAAACCAGATTACTTGGAGAAAACTCATCACATATGATAGAATCTTACTTGGACGCAGTAGTGCATGGCGGGTGCTCTGACTATGCCACCTGACAAAATTAATAAATCATTTTGGCAAGAAATTTCTTTACGAAAATCCCAACTGCAGGTATTCTATTAGATAAAGCAAGCTGATCCACTCTCTTCACGTTGAAGATTTAAATCGAATTTGAAACTTTACCAGAGATAAATATATATAGGGTGATGTGATTGGCTGTCCTGTTTGCTACCATGTAAAGCTACCACCAAGAAAATACATGGTAGCAAATAGGACAGCCAATAATAATGTGATGGCTTATGAATATGATCTTGACCTCAGAATGACTTGTAAGCAGGGCCGGCGCTACCATTAAAGGAGAACTGACATGGTTTTGCATGGTACCCTTTTAACGTGTTCCACGGGTGAAAACACGTCAATAATAACGTTGACGCCGTCAGATTTTTGTTAGGAAAATTACTTACGGTGCTATTAGCAACGAAAGTTTAAAATTGCGCGCATGCGCACATACACGGACGGCTGTGAAGTATGGGCTTAAGGTCCATTTACTGCATTGGTGCGCCACGCGCCACCATCGTTTGTGTATTGCAAAACCGACGTTTTGAAGCCGTTGACTTGGCATATACTGGTTCGTTCTCTGAAGCACTTTATCGAAATAAGTCTTTCGACCAAATAAGAGTCTTTTAATGTCCTCAATATTAATTGGCATAACTTAATAACTATATTTTTCACATAACTGACGATTTTTTATAATATTATTCACTATGTTTGCGATCGTTTCCCAACGTTTTTATCAAAATTAG
>JAVBJR010001135.1:0-6080 GCA_031546965.1 Dysgonomonas sp. | reverse complement strand
TTTTTTAGACCCTTATAAAAAAAGTTCGCACCACTCGCTAAATTGATTAACAGACCTGTTTCCGAATTTGGCGAGTTTCCTTTTTACGGTTTCTACGCTTTTTTCTTCACCTAAATGCGTTTTAGAGAAGAAGCAGTCAGCAAAGCATATTAGCTGTTCTTCGATGCTTATCGGCATCATTTCGCGATGAGGCATTGGTAGGTCTTGGGCAATTATTTCGCTCAAATGCAAGCCTGCACCTGTATGCCTTTCGCATACCAAAGCGTGTATGGGGAAGCCCTCTCTTTGTAAGAGTTCGCTCCCTAAGTAGCCATGAGCCATATAAGGGTATTGTCCGAAGCAATCTATAGTGGGAGCATGCGTCATAAAGATACCGATATCGTGCATCATCCCCGCCTCGTATACAAATTGTATATCGATATTTAATTCGGGATGACTCTCGGCTATATCCAGTGCTTTTTGGGTAACATCCGAACTGTGATTCAGTAGTATATTGTAGAGCGAAGAGCCTTCTTCGTAATATTTTTTTATAATATCTATCGGATTCATTTAGCAAAGGTTTTATTTAGACAACAATAAGACTTATCTTTACACCTGTTAATATTTTGAGGCAAATATAGTAAAGAAGTTACGAGATACAAGTTACAGGTTGGTATGACCTGTGTACTTGTGACTTGTGTCAACTCAACAAATCTTACTTAGATAACGATTTTTACGAAAAAAGGTTTTCTACTATTGCTATTTTCAGAATTATGCTCCCTTTTTAGTCTTGGAGTAAATAAGATGAAGGCAGCCGCTGATCAATTAAATAAACTTCGACCTTTGTTTAAGAACAAGAACGTGATACTTGTTGTTAATCAAGTCAACATGTACCCTATCAATCCTTTCAACAGAGAGGCAGGGTAGAGTTTTTTTTGTAACTTGTAACTAATAAAATATGTCGGATACCAAGCAATGTGCATTTTGCGGCAAACCCACAAAAGAAAATGACGATATTTGTGAAGAATGCAGAGATCATGTAGATCATCAGTATGCTACCGATTTTTTGGATGACAATCAGACACCCAATTCGTTAGACAATCAGATAGAAATCGGAGAGGGTATAAGTTTTGCTCCTCACACAGAGCATGAACCTCTACTGAATCCAAGCAGAATACCTGCTCCCGAAGAACCTAAACGTCGGTCGAAAATATCGAAAGGTATGATTTTTATCATCGCAGGATCTGTCATCCTAATGATAATTGGAGTTATAGGAGCTTTGGATATTGCCCGTTCACGCAAATCGGAGGCAACACAAGAAGCGTATTGGGTAAAGTGTGCGGAAGAGAATACCCCGCTCGCCTATTCTAAATATTTGATAAGGTATCCCCAAGGAAATTTTGTTTCGGAGGCAGTACAGCGAATCAGGGCAGCTCGTGAAGCGGAGGTTCAAGAGTGGGAAAAACTCAAAAAATCGTCGGATATAAATAAATTTGAAGCTTATTTGAGCAACAATCCCAAGACACCTCATATAGATCATATACGTCAGATTATAGATTCGTTGAGTTGGATCGCTACTCTAAAAAATAATACTGCTGATGCTTATAAAGCTTACCTTGAGAATATAAATCTAGGAAACATAACCGGAGATCATAAAGAGGAGGCAAAAGAAAAGTACGATTACCTTTCTCAAATTGTAATGTTGAGCGGTGCATCTTTAGAAAATCTTAAATTAAATTTGATCGATTTCTTCCGAAAATTGTCTGATAATAAACCAAAAGATTTACTCAAAGAATTTCCGGCTAAAGCATTCTATTATACAAAGGGGATGAGTAGCACCGAAATTGTTTCTTCGATATCCAAAGAATATGCCGATAAAAAGATAAAGAAAATAACTTATAGCCTTAAACCTAAGTCGGTAACAGCAAAACAAGATAACAGGGGAATTATTTTTGTAACACTTTCTATAGAGAAAGATATTACCTATAATGTAAAAAAGAAAAAAAATGATCAGGTTAGTCAGAACCTCTTGATAGAGATGAATGGCGACAATTTGGTGCGGTCAATCAAGGTAAGAAAATAACTGCAATATACTTGTCGTGATAATAGTTGATTATGCAATTGTAGTTTAATTTCCTATTTTTTATAGTTAATTTGTGTTTCCTAAAATGTAAAAAAAGTAAAATTTAGGTGTTTTTGCAAATAATGTGACTTCGTATAGTACCCAAGTAGATTTTTATTCCGTTCTTTCGCCCCAGAAACAAATAAGTTTATTTTGTTCTTTACTTGCATTATTTCTCTTAATAAAATTTATTAAGTTTCCTATTGTAAATTAGACTTTGACTTCTTGTTTTCAAAATCACTTAATTAAATTTTATTGTTATGAACATTTACGTTGGAAATCTTAGCTACGAAGTTAAGGAATCAGATTTACAAACATTATTGTCCGATTTCGGACCAGTTGTTTCTGCAAAATTAATTATCGATAGAACTTCAAATAGATCAAAAGGATTTGGATTTGTTGAAATGGAAAACGAAGCTGACGCAAAAAATGCAATTCAAACTCTGAACGGAAAAGATCATCTAGGTCGTCCGATGGTAGTGAAAGAAGCAATTCCAAAAGTATAATTGCTTACCCTCTAGGTAATCAAAAAAGAAAAAGTTTAAAAAGCTTCAGATTAACTAATGCAGACAAATTCTGGGGCATCCAGATTTGTCTGTTTTTACATTATATATGAAATCATTTTTTATAGGAAATTTAGAAATTAAGCTTCCAATTATTCAAGGAGGTATGGGTGTTGGTGTGTCTCTATCGGGACTATCATCAGCAGTGGCAAACGAAGGCGGCATTGGCGTTATTTCGGCAGCCGGTTTAGGGCTTATGTACCGTCAGCCCGCATCAGATTATCTGAGCGATTGTATTTGGGGATTGAAAGAAGAAATCCGAAAAGCAAAAGAGAAAACAAAAGGTGTAATTGGTATCAATATCATGGTAGCACTTACTAATTTTGCCGACATGGTGCGTACCTCTATTGCAGAAAAAGCGGACGTGATTTTTGCAGGAGCAGGTCTTCCGCTCGATTTGCCTTCTTTCCTTAAATCGGATAGCGTTACCAAATTGGTACCCATCGTATCGTCGTCGCGTGCAGCTAAAATACTTTGCGACAAGTGGTTTACCAATTACAACTATTTACCCGATGCAATTGTGGTTGAAGGACCTAAAGCCGGAGGGCATCTTGGCTTTAAAACCAGCCAGTTGGAAGACGAACACTTCTCTTTAGAACAACTTGTTCCCGAAGTTGTAGAAGTTGCTATGTCATATAAGGAACATAAAAATATACCTGTTATTGCTGCCGGAGGAATCTCTACGGGAGAAGATATGCTTCGCTTTATCGAGATGGGAGCAGCCGGTGTACAGATGGGAACTATATTTGTGACTACCAACGAATGTGATGCCTCGGATATTTTCAAGAATGTTTTTATTGATTCTAAAAAAGAAGATATCAAGATCATCCAAAGCCCTGTAGGCATGCCCGGAAGAGCTATTGATGGTGTGTTTATCCGAAAAGTAGAGAGCGGATCGGAAGTACCCAAGAGTTGTCCGTACCATTGTATACGAACTTGCGATTACTCCAAAAGTCCTTATTGCATTGTTGTAGCACTTTATAACGCAGCTAAAGGTAATATGCAAAAAGGATATGCGTTTGCCGGAGCGAATGCTCATTTGGCTAAAAAAATAATCAGTGTAAAAGAAACTATTGCTTCGCTGAAAGCAGAGTTTTTGCAGGCTCAACTGGCTTTGTCAGAAAAATAAGCTTAAGCAATACTGAAACAAAGAAAATAGGGAGTGAATTGTAATTCACTCCCTATTCCACTTATAAAACACTAACACTAGAAAACATAAACTATTTAGAAAAAGGTAGAGTTTCTTTTGATCGAAAACTCCGTGTTTGTGGAACACTTTATGGCTTCGAGATGCGAACAAATCTTCGTTACCGTTGTTCTTTTTATATTTTAATACTATCCTCCTTTCTAAAGAAAATTAAGTATATTAAAGTTCGCTTTTTTGTCTCAGTTAATTACCCTCTTTTACCTTGACTTTTCTGATTCCTTTTTCTATCTATTAAACAATAAGTTGTGGATTTTAGTTTAAAGAGAAATATTTATTTTCAATTGATATTTTTGATTTGCTAATTGTTTCTTTTAATGGGCTATACCTATTAAAAAGAAATGAGCAGCAAAAGTCTTTTCGCTGCTCATTTTTGTATATTTCAAAAAGTTTAATGGGTATTCGTTATTTAGTTTTTCTCTACAAATTTTTTCTTGGGAGCTACTTCAACTAATTTGAACAGTTTGTCGTTGGGGCGAATTTTATCGGCAAGTTTTATTGAAAATTTCTCACCCTTTACCGTTTCTTCTACCGAATTAAGGTCTACGCGTATTTCGTCAACTATTAGAGTTACGGCTCCCGTAGTAGGACCTGTAATGAGTATTTCGTCTCCTACTTTTAATGATTGCGTTTCTATCAAAAATTCGGCAACACCAATGTTCGAGAAGTATTTTAAACCTTTACCTATATATATTTTTTTCTTGGTGGCTTCCGAGCCGTAGTTCATCGACCACTCGCCGAGGCGTTGCCCCAAATAATAGCCATCCCAAAATCCTCTATTGAAAACGGTTGCCAAGCGGGTGTCCCAAGCGGCTATCTTTTCCTCCGAAAACGTATCTTCACAGTGCGATTTTACGGCTTCTTTATAGCATTCTACCACGGTGCGCACATATTCGGCTCCACGTGCACGACCTTCTATTTTGAATACCCGTACACCTGCATCCATCATCTTGTTCATAAAATGGATTGTTTTGAGATCTTTGGGCGACATGATGTATTCGTTGTCGATCTCAAATTCCATATCACTTTCCTTATCTTTTACGATATATCCACGGCGACACATCTGGTTGCACGCTCCTCTGTTTGCCGACAGGTCTTTTTCGTGCAGGCTCAGATAACATTTTCCGGAGACAGCCATGCACAAAGCTCCGTGACTAAACATTTCGATGCGGATCAATTCGCCACTAGGTCCTTTTATCTCCTGTTCTACAATATCTTTGTAGATATCCGCCACTTGGTCGAGGGTAAGCTCACGAGCCAATACCACCACATCAGCAAATTGCCCATAAAACTTCAATGCTTCCGAATTGGTGATATTCAATTGGGTCGATAGATGTACCTCCACACCTATGCTGCGTGCATACATCATTACCGATACATCGGATGCTATGATTGCCGACAGGTTTGCTGCCTTAGCCGCATCTACAATCTGACGCATGAGGCTTAAATCGTTGTCGTAGATAATAGTATTTACGGTCAGGTAACTTTTCATGTGGTTGTCCTGACAAATTTGTACGATATTTTTCAAGTCATCCAATGTGAAGTTATTGGACGATTTGGCTCGCATATTTAATCCTTCGATGCCGAAATAAATAGAGTCGGCTCCCCCCTGTATTGCCGCAGCCAGCGAATCGTACGATCCCACAGGTGCCATGATTTCATAATCAGCAATATTTTTCATTCAGAAATGCAATATTAAGTAAGTAACTTTATCCTTTCTTCAGAAAGCAAGTTTTAAGAACGATGCTCGAACCATCTATTTTGCAGTCAACCTCTTCGGGGTTTTCGGTAAGGCGGATGCTTTTTACCTTGGTTCCTCTTTTTATTACCATCGATGAACCTCTTACTTTTAGGTCTTTTATTACTGTTACAGCATCACCGTCACAAAGTTCTGCACCGTTGCTGTCGCGTGGTGTGGCGTCTGCTTCTACATCATTACCATCGCTAGTCCATTCATTACCACAATCGGGACAGATGTATACTGTTCCATCGAAATAAGTATTTTCTAAGTCACATTGTGGACAATTGGGTGCTTCTGCCATTGTTTCTTTAAGTTTTAGTTCATTAATAGTGGCACAAATATACGGGAAATAAGAGAGCGAGGCAAACTTTGGGTATTTGCTTCCAAGGCAAACGCTTGTGTTTATCGGTTATTTTTTGTAAAATTGTATCAAATTTGTGTAGGATATTAACCCTAAGTTATTTTTGAGTA
>JAVBJR010000620.1:0-3792 GCA_031546965.1 Dysgonomonas sp. | reverse complement strand
AAATAAATAAATAAATAAATAAATAACTGCTTATATTAATAATTTAATATTTTTTATACGTAATTAATTAATTAATTAACTACTTGAGGAAGTTGTTAAATCACTGTGAAGTTATGTTAATGATTTCAATGTTATTATTGTTCACGTTTCTATTTCAATGGAATGACGTGCAAGACGTGGTCACGTGACACACTATTGTGTGTATTTTTAAGCGATTTAAATATTGAACTAATTACAAAGTACATGAAATATTAAATATCTAGAGCAGTTTAATGTGAAATTAAATACTTTAAAATGATAAACAACATTAGATGTTTATATATTTATGTAATTTGCAAGGTCACGTGTCATGCCACTTTAAAGGGGTAAATTGTAACAGCAATTATGTAGAGTATTATTTGACATTTAAATGTATAAACATTTGAACTACCAATCAAATCGATGATAAATTAGCAATCTGATTACATAATGAAATATAATTGAATAATGGTTGGGTTTTCATCAGCTGATTGAACATTAATTAAGATGCAGTTGAAATTGAAATTTTTTTGTATTTTATTCCAACTTTAATCTGTAATTAAATGTGTTTTATTCCAACATTAATTCGTAATGAACGTATTTATATATATACTTTAAATTATAATTGTAATTAAATGTGTTTAGGTATCTAATTTAAATTAAAATTGCACTTAATTTATTCACAATTTCATTTAAAATTACACTTAATTCATAATTTCATTTAAAATGTATTCATAATTTAATTTATTACAATTTATTCATACTTTAATTTAAAATTACAATGAATTCATAATTTAAAATATTACAATTTATTCATAATTCCGTTTAAAATATTACAATTTATTCGTAATTTCACTTAAAATGACACTTAATTTATACAAAATTTAATTTAAAATTACATAATATATTCATAATCTCATTTAAAATTACACTTAATTTATTCATAATTACATTTAAAATTACTTAATTTATTCATGTCATTTAAAATATTACAATTTATTCAAAATTTCATTTAACATATTACAATTTATTCATAATTTAATTTGCAATTACACTTAATTTATTCATAATTTCATTTAAAATTACAATTTATTCATAATTGCATTTAAAATTACAATTGATTCATAATTTCATCTAAAATTGCGCTTAATTTATTCATAATTACATTTAAAATATTACAATTTATTCAGAATTCCATTTAAAATTACGCTTAATTTATTCATAATTTCATTTAAAATTACAATTTATTCATAATTTCATTTAAAATCACAATTTATTCATAACTCCATTTAAAATGACACTTAATTTATTCATAAATCCATTTAAAATTACACTTAATTTATTCATAATTTCATTTAAAATTACACTTAATTTATTCATAATCTCATTTAAAATCACAATTTATTCATAATTTCATTTAAAATGACACTTAATTTATTCATAATCTCATTTAAAATTACACTTAATTTATTCATAATTTAATTTAAAATCACAATTTATCCATAATTACATTTAAAATATTACAATTTATTCATAATTTCATTTAAATTACAATTTATTCATAATCTCATTTAAAATTACATTTAATTTATTCAAAATTTAATTTGAAATTACAATTTATTCATAATTTCATTTAAAATTACAATTTATTCAAAATTACACTTATTTATTCATAATTTCATTTAAAATTACGCATAATTTAATTTAAAATATTACAATTTATTCATAATTACATTTAAAATTGCACTTAATTTATTCATAATCTCATTTAAAATTGCACTTAATTTATACATAATTTCATTTAAAATTACATATTTTATTCACTCCATATCCTATAATGTAGTATATATAATAAATGTACACCAATCACGTATATTAATAACCGCGTGTTCCAAAAGTACTCGTACGCATATGCATCACCTGTTGCGCAATTAACACTGACCGGAACACCTTTAAATAAATCCTAATTTAACCATATATATATATTTATTACCTTTCTATCAGTTGACATATTGCCAATGGATCCTTTCTTTCTTTCCTTTAGGGATTGCGGAACAGAGATTCAAGCGACGTGGTGTTGTCCGTGAAGAAATCGTGAAGTTGTGGCCCTCGACCATCAAGTTAGATATTGTATTTTGGACTAATGGCCAAGGACCAACATTAATATATTATACTGTATATTTTGTCATATCTTTCAGTGGTTCTGATGGTCCGAGGTCAAGTATTTGACGCGACAGATCCTCCGCGGACAGTTTCCGATCAGCCGATCACCGCGGCAACGGCGCACAAGAAAATCAATCGATAACTTGCAATGGTAATGTATTGGTAAGTAACGTCACAGTGACAGTGGATAGGCTCATACAATTGCTCTCTATATAATGGTTTATTTATCGGTAACTTGTTACGTATACTCGAAGGACTCGAGTACGTAACGAAATACATGATAAATGGATGAATCGAGTGATTAAGTGATCAAAGTAAGTTGTATTGGATAGTGACAGAGTGAATGAGTGATGGAGAGCCCCATGTCAGATGGTTTCATCGGCTTCCGGAAGGTCTTTCGAGGGTTCCGTTGACTTTTGCGGACGCTTCTTGGAAGGTCTTTTCGGGCCGGTGGTCATCTCGGCGTGAAGGGAGTCGACACGTTCACTCTGTCATTTCATTAAAAGTAGTTAAATTGGTTAAATAATATGGGATGTGTTTAATTTATTTGGATTTATTATGTTGATTTAATATTTTTATGTACATATAGTGCGTCTCAACTCAAGGTTGCAGTAATTCTCTCTTGTTTTCTTACTTTTTCGGGTAAATCCTTACACCCGAAAATCATTCCACTATAAGTACCAAGTTCATGGAATATACTTAATAAAGTTAATTGACCATATTTTTTTCAAAATTCCACCAACATATTATGTGAAATTAATTATTGGCAATCGTTGACGTGTGCAATCTTGATTTGAGACGCACTATAAGTATGTATTTTATTAAATATTTACTCATTTATTTACTTATTTACTCATTTATTTACTTATTTATTTATTTATTTACTTACTTAATTACTCATTTAATTATTTATTTATTTGTTTAATTCAATTACTTATTTACTCATTTAACTATTTATTTACTCATTTATTTACTTAATTATTTAATTACTCACTTATTTATTTATTTACTTCATTATTTACTCATTTAATTACTTAATTACTTATTTATTTAATTACTTATTTAATTATTTACTTATTTACTTAATTAATTAGTTATTTCATTATTTGTTTCATTATTTATTTACTTATTTACTTATTTAATTACTTACTTAATTATTTACTTACTTACTTAATTACGTATTTAATTATTTACTCATTTATTTATTAAATTATTTACTTAATTACTTATTTAATTATTTACTTATTTAATTATTTATTTAATTATTTATTTAATCACTTATTTAATTACTTACTTAATTAGTTATTTAATTATTTATTTAATAACTTATTTAACTACTTACTTAATTACTTATTTACTTACTTAATTATTTATTTAATTATTTACTCATTTATTTATTTAATTACTTAATTATTTATTTAATTGTTCATTTATTTAATTACTTATTTATTATTAGAAGGTTCGTTCAATGTTTTACCGGATTTTTATCGGGACCCTTATAATTGATGCTCCCCTATCCAGAAAGCCAGGGGAGCATCAATTATAAGAGTCCCGATAAAAAACGATCAAACTTTGCCATCTAATAACTTTTTTTTTTACGATTTTTCAGAC
>JAVBJR010000666.1:0-10524 GCA_031546965.1 Dysgonomonas sp. | reverse complement strand
ACTGGTAGGGGCGTATTGCATACGCCCTAGAATAAGAAAAGTTACTGGGCGTATGCAATACGCCCCTACAGCATTCGATAATAAAACTGAACCAAATTTCATGCGTTTGCACCGAATAAAGTATCTGCTTAATTGCTTTTTCAGACAAATTTGATCTAAAATGAAAAAAAGTTATCCAAATTTGTAACCAATTAGAACCCTGTTTGGTCATATTAATGAAAACAAATTAATAACAACTAAAATACTTAATAGTATGGACTTTATTCAAAAAGGTTTAATACCAATTATAGCAATCTTGTCAACAATCGCTTTACCCATAGGGTTTGGAATGTATCTAGCACTTGTGGCTATACGAACAAGAAACAAAGAAAATATGGAGTTAATCAAACAAGGGATAGTACCTCCGCCACAAATAAAGCCCACACCTAACAGGTACAGGTCTTTAAGAAACGGATTTCTTTGTATTGGTATCGCTCTTGGTCTTATTATCGGTAATGTGGCAGAAACATTTCTTGCCTTACAAGAAGGTTATACTATTGCAGCTGCGGTGCTGTTGTTTCTCGGACTAGCTTACGTCTTATTCTACTTTGTGACTAAGAACAAAGACATTAAAGAGTAACACCAATGGATGAAAAGCTGCAAATAAAACAGGTTTTAAAGGGGGACTCGTCCGCCTTTACCTATTTTGTGGATACCTATCAGGATATGGCAATAACCATAGCCTATCGTATCTGCGGAAATAAGCAAGATGCCGAAGATATCGTGCAGAATGCCTATGTAAAAGCTTTTCATAACTTGCATACGTTCAGAACCGATAGCAAATTTTCGACTTGGTTTTACCGCATTGTCTACAATACTGCCTTGACACATATTGGCAGCTCGGGATTCAATACCCAATTTGTTGATTACCAATATATCGATACCGAAAGTTCTTTCTCCGATTGGGATACGCTCGAAAGGATCAACGAACAAGAACAGAAGGCTGCAATAACCGAAACTTTAGAGAAAATGCCTAAAGACGAAAGCCTGTTACTCACATTATATTATTTGGAAGAAAATTCGGTAAAAGACATAGTCCAGATAACGGGCTTAGGCGAATCGAATATCAAAGTAAAACTGCATCGGGCGCGAAAGCGATTTGCTGATATTATGGGAACTATGATGCAATATGAAAAAGTTTAATTATATTCACCACATGGAAAAGGATATTAAAAACAATACAGAAGATAGCCGATTCCGAGACTTATTATCCGGAACAAGGCTCGAGGCTAGCGACAATCTGAAGGTCAGAATTATGCAACAGATTGAAACCGAGAAAGCTCTAACGAAACAAAATGCGAAGGCTCGTTCGGGCTTAGGAAACATAATTTCGATATTGGGAGTGATGTACACTCTAATAGGCATTCTTGGTACAGGCATATATATTACTTACGGATCGCAGGCATTGAGATTGCCCTCTTTGTACATGCCCATAATATTAATTACATCGGTATGTAGTGTATTCTTGTTGATTTCTACGTTTGATGATAAGAGGCATTACAACCACAAATAATAAATTACATGGAGAAGTACGGACTTATAGGCTACCCTCTGAAACATTCGTTTTCTTACAAATTTTTTGGCGAAAAATTCGCAAAAGAGAGTATCGATGCAGAGTATAATAATTACGAAATTGCAGATATAAATATTCTGTCTTCTATTATTGCATCAGATCCCAATATCAAGGGGCTTAATGTCACGATTCCATACAAGGAACAAGTACTTCAATTTTTGGATGAGTTGGATGAAACGGCAAAAGCCATTGGTGCCGTAAATGTGATTAAAATAATACGAAAAGGAGACAAAACTATTCTGAAAGGCTATAATTCGGATCTGATAGGTTTCCAAAACTCTATACAGCCAATGATCGATCGCTCATTACATACCAAAGCCTTGATACTGGGCACCGGCGGAGCGTCAAAAGCTGTAGAATATGGATTAAAAAAGTTAGGCTTGGAAACAAAGTATGTTTCTCGTTCCGCAAAGGCAGGAGCCTTTACCTATGCTGATCTCACTCCCGAAATTTTGGCAGAATTCAAAGTGATAGTAAACGCTTCGCCTGTGGGGACGTTTCCTAATGTAGACGATTGTCCGGCTATTCCTTATGAGTATTTAACCAATTCTCATTTACTGTATGATTTGGTTTACAATCCACCCATTACCAGGTTTTTGGAATTGGGTGCAAAGCAGGGCGCAAAAATAAAAAATGGAGGCGAAATGCTTCAATTGCAGGCTATTGCAGCATGGGGTATTTGGAATGACATGTAAAAAAAGAGAAGCCCACAAGCTTCTCTTTCCCATCTTTTTACCTATAAACCAATAACCAATAACCTTTATTTCTCGGCAAGCAATTCGTCTACAATCTTATTGAAGTCTGCTTTAAATTCGTCATAAAATAAACCTGTTGCAGGTCCGTTAAACCCGGTATGAATTTTTCTTACTACACCTTTCTTATCTATAAATATAGTTGTAGGATAGCTTTTTAAGCCACCGTCTAGAGCTGCCAATACTTTTTCGGAGTCACTCGTTTTTCCGCCAATCAATACATCGTAAGTAATGTCGTGTTTTTTCACCAAATTCGATAGTACCTTTTGCACATATTCAGGATCATCTTTGCGTTCAAAAGCAAGTCCTACTATTTCTACACCTCTGTTTTTGTTTTCTTTATACCAAGGAGCCAAAAATTGGGCTTCGTCCAAACAGTTGGGACACCAGCTGCCTAAGATGGAGATAATAACCACTTTGCCTTTAAACTTAGAGTCAGTTAATGAAACTTCATTCCCTTTTATGTCATGCAATTTTAGATCGATAGAAGTATACCCTTTTTTCAATTGGGTAAGTCCATAAGGATCAGCTAATCGAGCATTTGCATTGCGTGTACCTTTAATCTTTTGAGAGCCTTTTGCTGTAATAAATTGACCTTCGAAATTATCTTTATCTATAAATTTCCCTTGAATAAGATAAGTGCTTAATCCGGCAAAAGCTGACAACTTGAAACCGTTTTTATCAGATACACCCTCTAAATAGCGGAGGTCTCCCGAGTCGGTAAGGATCGATCCTGTAAGTATGCCATCTTTTTGAGAGAATATACCTACATTATTTTTTGTTTCAGATTCGGTGACAAATTGTATATCCCATTTTCCGTCCAACGAATCGGTAGAAGTACCCTCTGTTACAAATCGGGGAATATCTCCATGCACAGCTTTAAAGGCAAGCCCCTTGTCATTTTCGGAGAATAATTTGCGGAACAATCCGGTAATGGTATCTCCTTTTATCAAGCCTACAAGCTCGGTGTCATATGCTTTTATGGGAATAAATACACTGTCGCCCTTGTATCTTATACTGTCTAAAGTAACTCGTTCGGCTCCGTTTATAAGGGTCACAACAGCCGAACTGTCGGAACTTCCTTTTTCAACTTCAAATGTAAATGGAATGTTTCCGTCTTTGGCAGTGAATTCGGCATGCCATTTTCCGTCTTTTAATTTTTGGCTTTCCTGCTTGTCATTTTTGCAAGAGGCTAATGCTAATACTGTTGCAAGTCCTGCTATTAAATATTTCTTCATTATGTCTGTTTTGTATTTTATAAAATACAAAGGTATGATTGTGATTTGAGTAATGAAATCCCATAAGTATGGTATTTTGATAAACAATCAATAATAGATTAATACTGCATTGCGATGTAGGGGCAGGGCTCTACTCTGCCTGCAAAACAAAATGTGCGGGTGGAGTAGAACCCCACCCCTACCAGGATACGGCACGATTAGCAAACGGTCTGTGACCTTACTTCAACAAAGAAGCAGGATTCAGATTGTCTCCTTCTATATCTTTGAAATATTTGTATGTTCCTACTTTAAGTTCTTCGGTGGCAGCTTCGTCACATACAATGATTGCTTTTTCGTGCAGTTGCAATGCTGTGATAGTCCACATATGATTTACAGATCCTTCTATTGCTTGAGCCAAAGCTCTAGCTTTGTTATGACCGTTCACCATTATCAGTACTTCTTTGGCATCCAACACTGTGCCAACACCCACTGTTACAGCAGTTTTTGGGACTTTGTTGATGTCGTTCTCAAAGAATCGTGAGTTGGCAATAATAGTATCCCTTGTTAATGTTTTCACGCGGGTTTTAGATGCTAATGACGATCCGGGTTCGTTGAAAGCAATATGTCCGTCGGGACCGATACCTCCTAAGAATAGGTCTATACCACCTACCGATTTGATCTTTGCTTCGTATGCCGCACATTCCTGGTCGAGGTCAGCAGCATTGCCGTTGAGAATATTTACATTTTCTTTTTTGACATCTACATGGCTGAAAAAATTATTCCACATGAACGAATGATAACTTTCAGGATGACTTTGAGGCAATCCTACGTATTCATCCATATTGAAAGTAATTACGTTTTGGAACGAAACAACACCTTTTTTATTTAATTCAATGAGGCTTTTATACATACCGAGCGGCGAAGATCCGGTAGGTAATCCTAAAACGAAAGGTTTGCTTGCTGTAGGTTTTACAGCATTTATTTTTGCTGCAACATAATTTGCCGCCCATTGCGACAGGTTGCTAAAATCGGACTGAATAATTAATCTCATACTATATGGTGTTTATGGTTTATTCATACATTAACGAAGAAAGATAGACTTTATTAGAGCCTATCTTTCTTTTTTTATGTAGGCAGAACAAATGTATGAAAAAAGTATGCTTATGCCAAGAAAGTTGTAGGGGCTGGACATATCCTTGTCCGTAATTTGTAGTCTGGGCAGAGTCCAGTCCCCGCGGTGTTCGATAATAAAGCAAATCAAATTTTATGCGTTTGCCCTAAAAAAAACAAGAAATGCCAACTAATCTAATGATTATAATACCTTAATTTTGCCCGTCTGTATCTAAATTTTATTATTGCTAGAACAAAGCCTATGGGTCTATTGTTTTCGTATATGTATAATCTTTTATATATTCGCATATATAATAGAAAGGGTTTATTATAAAAAAGTATAATTGTATATAAAGTATTAAATATAAATGCAAGAAGATCAAGATACTATATTGGATGAGATAACATCCGGTGAATATAAATACGGATTTGTTACCGATATCGAAAACGAATCTATCGGTAAGGGGTTGAATGAGGATGTAATCAGGCTGATTTCGTCTAAAAAAAATGAGCCCGAATGGTTGTTGGAGTACAGGCTGAATGCCTACAGACATTGGCTTACGATGAAGATGCCCAAATGGGCGCAATTAAATATTCCTGAAATAAATTATCAGGATGTAATTTATTACTCTGCACCCAAGCAAAAGGTAGCACCCGAAAGCTTGGAACAGGTTGATCCCGAATTATTGAAAACGTTTGATAAACTGGGTATTTCTCTCAACGAGCAAAAACGTTTAGTGGGAATGGCTGTGGATGTGGTGATGGACAGTGTTTCGGTAAAAACCACATTCAGAGATGTATTGGCAGAAAAAGGAATCATTTTTTGTTCTTTCGGCGAAGCTGTACAAGAGCATCCCGAGTTGGTAAAGAAGTATTTGGGAACAGTTGTTCCTTCTAAAGATAATTATTTTGCTGCATTAAATTCGGCAGTATTTAGCGACGGTTCGTTTGCGTATATTCCAAAAGGAGTTCGTTGTCCGATGGAACTTTCGACTTACTTCCGTATCAATGCGGCTAATACAGGGCAATTTGAGCGGACTTTGTTGGTTGCCGACGACGATTCGTATGTAAGTTATTTGGAGGGCTGCACGGCTCCTCAAAGAGATGAAAATCAGTTGCATGCTGCTATTGTAGAGATCGTGGCTATGGATCGAGCAGAAGTGAAGTATTCGACCGTTCAGAACTGGTATCCCGGAGATAAAGAGGGTAGAGGAGGTATCTATAACTTTGTGACTAAGCGTGGTATTTGTAAAGGTGAGTCTTCTAAAATATCGTGGACTCAGGTTGAAACCGGTTCAGCTATCACTTGGAAGTATCCGTCTTGTATTCTCGTAGGAGATAACTCAAGTGGAGAGTTTTATTCGGTGGCGGTTACTAATCACCATCAACAAGCCGATACCGGTACTAAGATGATTCATATCGGTAAAAATACCAGAAGCCGTATTGTTTCCAAAGGTATTTCGGCAGGACAGAGTCAAAATTCTTACCGAGGATTGGTAAAGGTGTCTCCAAAGGCAGAGAATGCCCGTAATCACTCTCAATGCGATAGTTTATTGCTGGGCGACAGATGTGGCGCTCATACATTCCCATATTCCGAAATTGCCAATGCGACAGCTATTATTGAGCATGAAGCTACTACTTCTAAGATTAGCGAAGATCAGGTTTTTTACTGTAATCAGAGAGGTATTAATACCGAAGATGCAGTTGGGCTCATTGTAAACGGCTATGCTAAAGAAGTCATGCAAAAGCTGCCTATGGAATTTGCCGTAGAGGCTCAAAAACTCCTTCAAATCAGTTTAGAAGGTAGCGTAGGTTGATCGAAATAATTGATGTTATATAAATGAAACGAGTATTTCGATTTGAAATACTCGTTTTTTCTTCGTCGGGGCTTCTACTCTATATTCTTTCTCACCTTAGTTAAAAATGCCAGCATTTCTGTAGAGTCTTTCTTCTCGATGATCGAAAGCAGTTCTGCCAATTCTTCCCTTATTTGTTCGACTTGCAGAGGTGTGTATGGATTAAATAGAATTTCAGTCAAAAGAAAATCGTCTTCCGACAATAATCCTTTTGCTATATCCATATGCCTTTTGAAGGTTGTTCCCGGAGCCTCTTGATGTTTCATTACAGAGGCGAATACCAAAGTCGATGCAAAGGGGATAGACAGCGAATAAGCAATCGTTTGATCGTGTTCGTCAAAACTATATTCAAATACTTGAAGATGTAGTCCTTTGTACAGGTCTAAGAAAAATGCTTTGCCTTTTTCCGACGATTCCGATATCACAATGGCACTTTGGGTACTTAGGTTGCGCAGATCGGCAAAGGTAGGTCCGAACATAGGATGCGACGAAGCAAAAGGCTGCTTTATCGATGCGTAAAATTCTTGCAGACCTGTTTTTACCGATGCTATATCCGATAGTATACAATTTTCGCCGATGTATGGCAGGATGGTCTTAAATGCCTCAATAGTATATTTTACGGTTGCAGCATTAATAACCAGTTCGGGATTGAATGCCGAAATCTCTTTCGGGTCACTCATTCTTATTACATTGTAGGTAAATTTCAAGCGGTCGGGGTTGGTATCAAACATCGCAACCTCGTGGCTGGAGCTTAGTACATCAGAAAAGAAAGATCCCATCTTTCCTGCACCAAGTATCAATATTTTCATAATTGTATTGTTGTGAGTTTACAAGTTTACAAGTAAACGAGTAGATAAGGCAGGCAAACACATAAAATTGATTTGCTTTATTATCGAACACTGTAGGGGCGTATTGCATACGCCCGGTATACTATTTGGGAGTACACTGTAGGGGCAGACCTATGTGTCTGCCCGAGTGAGAATAAATATCTCGTCTACAGAGGGCAAACACATAGGTCTGCCCCTACAGCGTACTCCCAAACAGGGATATATCCTGCCTCGTTTACTTGTCTACTTGTAAACTCTTTTACTTATTCATAATATCCAATTGCACCCTTACCGATTCTTCGTGAATGGCTTCCAATATAACACGCATAAATTCGGGGTTCATATCCATTTCGGTAGCTTGAGCAATACGTTTGGTAAGTATTTCGTCATAACGATCGGTTTGTACAATAGTCATGTCGTGCTCTTTTTTGAAAGTACCTATTTCTTTCGAAACACGCATGCGTTTAGCGATAAGTTCAAGCAATTGATCGTCTGCCTCATCAATCTGACGGCGAAGAGCTGACAGGTCTTCCGTTGTTTGTTTACCTTCGCGAATAACCAATGAAGCTAGTATTTCTTTTAATCTTGCAGGAGTTACCTGTTGCGAAGCATCGCTCCAAGCACAGTCGGGGTTAGGGTGGGTTTCGATAATAAGACCTTCGAACCCTAGATCCATTGCCTGTTGAGAAAGTGGCTGGATCAAATCGCGTTTACCTCCAATGTGGCTGGGGTCGCAAATAATTGGAAGATCGGGGTAGCGACGTTTCAGTTCGATAGGTATGTGCCATTGTGGAAGATTGCGGTATATCTTTTTATCGAAAGAACTGAATCCTCTGTGTATAGCTCCCAATTTAGTTAATCCAACATTGCTTAGACGTTCTAATGCTCCGATCCACAATTCTAGATCGGGATTCACAGGGTTTTTAACCAACACGGGAATGTCAACACCTTGCAAAGCTTCTGCAATTTCTTGTACTGCAAAAGGGTTAGCAGTTGTACGTGCACCAATCCAAAGTAAGTCTACTCCATATTTTAGGGCTTCGTATACATGTTTTTGGGTTGCTACTTCGGTAGAAACGTACATTCCTGTATCTTTTTTTACTCTTTTCAACCATCCTAAGCCTTCGCTTCCGATGCCTTCGAAACCTCCGGGTTTGGTACGAGGTTTCCATATTCCGGCACGCATTACTTTGATGCCGTCGGCAGCTAGTTGTATAGCTGTCTCCATTACTTGCTCTTCGGTTTCGGCACTACAAGGTCCGGCAATTACAAAGGGTCTTTTTGCGTCTACTCCGGGTAGTAAAATTGAATCTAATTTCATATTGTTTTATTTTTTATATTGATTATTTTATTTTTTTCTTAACACAAAGGTCACAGAGTTTAGGCACAGAGGTCACAAAGAGGGTGTTTTTGGGCGTATGTAATTTGCCTTTGCAAGACTTGTAACTTGTAACTTGGGATTCAGACGCAAAGCATTGCGTCTCTACTTGTCTACTTGTAACTTGTAACTATCTTATTTCTAATGTCATTATTATTTCGTCTATATAAGTCGTATCATCAGTTTTGAAAATATCTTTACGCTTGCCCGATTCTGCGAATCCGTATTTTTTATACAATGCTAATCCTGCGTTGTTATTGGCGTATGCTTCCAAATATATAATCTCTAACGGAGAATTGCTCCTCGCCCATTCTATGGCATTGCTTAACAATGCAGATCCTACTCCTAAGTTTCTCCATTCTGACAGCATTCCCATACCCAATCGGGCTGTATGATACATTATCTTTCGTTGTAATCCAGAGATATCTATATTTCCAATAATCTGCCCTTTGTAAACAGCTACCAGCAAGATGCTATTTTCTTGGTCTAGAAAAGATTGTATCCACTTTTCTTCTTCCTCTATCGTCGGGGCGAACTCTCCTTTTACACAGGGTATAAATTCGCTCTCTTCGATATATTCTTTTGCCGTAACTATAAATTCCGCAGCATCGCTTACTTGTGCTTCACGGATAGTTATGGTTTCTCCATTTTTGAGAATTGCTTCTATTGGTGTAAATTTCATATTTGAGATATTAAGCCAGCTTTTTCACCCTATCCAACGCTTCCTTAAGCATCTTCTCGTTACAACAAAGAGAAATACGGATATACCTTTTTCCCTTATCTCCGAAAATAAATCCTGGTGTTAGGAATACATTTGCTTCATACAAAATTTTATCAGCTAATGCGGCACTGTCGTTATATATATCGGGAATTTTACCCCATAGAAACATACCCACTTGTTTCGGGTCGAATGTACAGCCTAGGATAGTCATTATACCCTCTGCATATTTACGGCGTGCTGTATATAGGTTGATATTATTGTCTATATGCCATTCTTCTGAATTGTTGAGTGCTGCAACTGCTGCTAACTGAACAGGTTTAAACTGTCCGCTGTCGATATTACTTTTCACTTTAAGAATCCATTGCACAAATTGAGCGTTGGATGCCAACATAGCCATACGCCAACCCGGCATATTGTGTGATTTGCTTAGAGAGTTCATCTCGATACAAATATCTTTAGCCCCTTCAATTTGGAGAATGCTCAATCTATTGGTATTTAAAATAAAACTATATGGATTATCATTAACAATAATGATTCCGTGTTTCTTTCCGAAAGTAACTAATCGTTCATAAAGTTCTACCGTTGCATTTGCACCCGTAGGCATATTAGGGTAATTTACCCACATTAGTTTTACATTCGACAAATCCATTTTTTCGAGAGCATCAAAATCGGGTTGCCAGTTGTTGTTCTCATCCAAATCGTAAGTATGAATTTTGGCTTGTACCAAATTACTTACCGATGTGTATGTAGGATAACCCGGATTGGGGACAAGTACGCCGTCACCCGGATTAAGAAAAGTCAATGATATATGTAAGATTCCTTCCTTAGAGCCTATAAGTGGCTGAACTTCGCGAGAAGCATCCAAATCGACATTGTACCATCTTTTGTACCAATTGGCAAAAGCTTGGCGCAGCTCGGGTATACCCACATAAGGTTGATATCCGTGTACATCGGTATTTACAGCCGATTTGCACAAGGCTTCTATGGTCTCTTTTGATGGAGGAAGATCGGGGCTTCCAATTCCCAAACTGATTACATTTTTGCCTGCTGC
>JAVBJR010000541.1:0-2697 GCA_031546965.1 Dysgonomonas sp. | reverse complement strand
TGCGCATGCGCGGAAAATTCAAAATAAACCGAACTTCAACTGCTGATTTCTCGGCGACTAATCGATAAATTTAAATTCCGTAAACGCCAAACAATTGTATTTTTATGCCTTCTTTTTATGAAATTAGTTTTGAGGGGGGTTGCATAATCGTGTCACTTCTCCTTTAAATCCGGCATTTTCTAAATTTTCCACCGCTGTCCACACGATAGTTTGCATTTCGCGTTCATTGAGGTTATGCGAGGGAAAATGTGTATACGTGTATTTGAAACTGAAAGTTGGTGCCTTGACAAATATCACAAAGATCTTGTTGGCCACATTAGGAACTTCTGTCTTTGCTGAGCTTGATGTCTGTTTACCAGGTAAGATGCTTTCATTGAAGTTGCTCAAATTAATAAATCCAATGTGCTCCCCTGTGTGTTTGTTGTAAACAATGTCTTCTTTTACGGACATTTCATCATTAACAATGTTCACGTACGTTTGATGCTCTGGCAATTTCTCAATGTTTGCCATGGTCCACATGTCTAGCAAGACACTGTCATGGAATCCAGGGCCATGCTTAAAGTTTACTGGGCACTCTGTACTGTAGTGGCATAGGGCAATGCAAAGAACCCTGATATGCGAAATGCTTCATAGCAGGATGCCGATTTGCTTCGCATTTTCGCAGCCCATTGCAAAATGTCCGGGTGCCAACGCATATTGTATTTGTTCGTCAATGCAGCTTTCTGTTGTTCCTCGAGCATTAGCATGAACATTTTGCTTTTGCCAGCACTGTTGCTGTTCTCCCTCAGCAATTCTATGAGATCTTCATTGTCCCTCGCAGATAACCTGTGTCCATGCTCTAAGTCCTTTTGGAATCTTGTTTCGGCTCTGCTAAACTTCTTCTGTATTAGCAATCTCTTATACTTTTCACGCTTGGCAAATGCCGACAGTTCTTGGGGCAGCATACATGACATCCATTTCTCCTTCATTTTTGTATCAGTCTCGTGGTTCACCCTTTCTGCATAATGTTTTTCTTTGCCTCATTTCTCATTAGCTTTTTACGGTTTTGGCAGCGAACTGTTCCATGCAATGCTGTTGCAGATCGGAGAATGTACTCGCATGTTGCA
Organism: Dysgonomonas sp.; assembly: GCA_031546965.1. Classification (GTDB taxonomy): domain Bacteria; phylum Bacteroidota; class Bacteroidia; order Bacteroidales; family Dysgonomonadaceae; genus Dysgonomonas_A. The sequence goes on along the minus strand of JAVBJR010000541.1, from coordinate 1,591 downwards.
CTACTTGCTTGTGCTGTGTTTTCTTCAGATCCCAAACCTATGCATATATCTGCCTCCTTCAGTTTCTTCAGAGTTTCGTGCACATCCTTGTTTTCCTGCAAATTCCGCGGGTAATGCGGAAAGTTGTCCATTAAACTCTTTTTGTTCCCAACTTGGACATAACATATCCCACTGTTCATATCCAAAAATAATTGTTTGTAAATTTGGCTTCCTGCTAGAATGGTGTATGTTACCGTGTTGTCCATCTCACTATACCCAATATGCCATCCATTTTTAAACTCTTGCATAAGCTCTGGTAACATAGTGTCTGAGCTGACACACTTCAGTTCATGTTTACTTCTGAAAATTGTATTCAACATAGCCTATATTATAAATTTGCAAAATGCTACATTTCTTACAACTCTGTTACATTTTCAATTCACATTTAAAAAGTCATTTCCAATAATAAAAACTGAACACAAACCAACAACTAACTTTTTTTGCGGTGAAACGAACAGTGCATATTCCCAATCCTCCACATCATTATCAAAGCTGTGTTTTGACCCAAGACTGGGACTTGATGGCTGGTCATCTTGAGATTGCAAGTCCACATGTTCATCTTGGCCTCCAATGGCATCTGGGCACGGATTTGATGTTTGGTTGCATTTTGAATTTTCAGATCAATCTGAATGTATTTTGGCCACGCCCACATCCGGTGACGTCATATAGCGGTAAAATTGAATTATTTTCAAATCTATTTGAAGCTAATGTAGCCACGCCCGTACTTTTTTGTATACATCATCACGAGGTAAATTTGAGTTTGTTTTCAAATCTATCTGAAACTAATGTAACCATGCCCTGTTTGTTGTATATGTCATCATGCCCCATCCATTCTGTTTTTTATACCGGTAAATATGAATTTTCGAACGGGAGGGGATGTGTGCACAAACCGCCGTGGCAATGTTTCTTAGCATCACACCAAGATGTCATTACGGTTACAATAAACTATTATTGACTGGTAAAGTACGCAAATGTTGAAAAGTTTAATAATAGTGGTGTTGAATTTAAATAACATTTATTATACTCGCACATATAAGACAAATATATGCTCAAATGCTAAGTTTTACAGAATGTGGACACCGTTTTAAGTTCAAGTAAAAACACATATTGCGTACAGGACATTTGCATTTGTTATGATAAACAACCTACGTCTAACTTTGCAAATTGTATAATTGTAGTCATAGTTTTCAATTGATTTGGAATATGTTATGTTCATGTGTTGAAATGTAACAAAGTGCAAATGCCTTTGTATATTTGTGTTTCTGATTGCACAAATGTTACGTATGTGTTATATTGCAATCACATATTTTGCTTATTGTTTATGTTTCACTAAGTCCAAATAAGGTCATATGATTAAATGCCACTGCGCATAAATATGTACATTTTAGATATACTGTTTTGTATGTGTTTGAATAACTTTTTTACAAATTAAAATGTTTAAGCTGCGATGTTGAAATGCCACAGTGCATAAGTATTTGTATTTTAGAAGTGACAGTTTTATATAAGTGTTATATAGAAATCATATATTTTGTTCAATCTTTATGTCTCACAA
>JAVBJR010000596.1:0-4689 GCA_031546965.1 Dysgonomonas sp. | reverse complement strand
TTTCAAGATATCACATATATTCAGGCTTGTGGATTAGCCGTTTCAATATCCCTCGAGGGAAATGTAAACTAAGTTGTGTACGCTTTGATACGGATTTAAAACTAATTAGTTGTGACTGTATATGAGGAGCAAAATTATTTCGTATAATTTATGCATAACTAGATTAAATATCAATGTTTGCTGGAAGGAAGCAATATGATTTATTCATACATGTTATGAAAAATGCAAGTCGTTATGTTTGTTATATGTTTATGCATGATTATAGATATTCGAATGATTTCACCCTTGTCATTTTGCAACCATGTGTACAGCTTCTGATTTCCAACTTTGTTTGAGCTGAAGATCTCTAATGTATTGAAACTTGTGAAATGTATTTTATTGGAACAACTTCAAAGCTGACACATTAAGTTTATATGCGGACAACTTTTAAGGTTGCACTCGACGGCCTTGTGTCAGCTGAATTCCCTTGTATTTCTGCTTAGTAGGAATAAAAGAAAGTTGCATTTCAATGGTTTATGAAAGCAGGATGACATAACTTTAATGATTAGTTCAGATAGCACACCAGGAGTGCACACATTTGTTATCTGGCTGGTGCCATACATAAAGCCAGCTATAATTTTGCTGCTTGCTGCATTTGCCTCGAGAGTATACAACAGAATCTGTGCTGCGGCTCCAGGATTGTCATGTCTCGCAATGCTTCACTTTTCTTAGTTTTATTATGGTGCTGCCGGCTTATTGTCCTTTTTGTTGAACGCCAACCAGGTAAATTCTTTGGATAAAATTAGCGATTTGCCTGTCGCAAACGACAGTGTTGCTTGCGGTGCTCTTTTTAACATGGCCAACACTATCAATCATGTTTGTCGGATTTGGTTGACTGATTGAAAAATTGTGTTGTGGAGCCAAGAAAGCAAAGAAAGCAAAGAAAGCCATTACTATAATTATGTCAATCTGAAACCGAGCGTCATGCATGCACTGAGAAAATATTTGGTATATGTAATGAAAAACATGCAGTTGCGTGATTGATAAGGTTTATTATTATATATATATATAGTCTTCAATATCGATGATTTGTGGAAATGTAGGCTGCTCAGCTTTATTCAAAATCTTGTTTAATCTTGTGTTTGAAGGCCATAACTGGAAAACATCAATTATGCAGCTGCATTGAGCATGCATTTCTTTGAAAACAATAGTCATAAGTATACTTTTATGGCATCACATTCAGTATAAATCATAATAAAAAGAAACTTGTTTGCTACTAAACAAAGCTTTTTCAGCATTTTAGCGTTTCAAAAATTGATGATTCTATTTTTAGTAGAAATAAAACACTGGAACGAAATGTATTTGTTCCCCAATTTTGAGACACCTGGAACAACTTAGTATATGTAGCAATAACGTTTTTCATTTGCTTCTGGTGGTGCATGTGCTGGTTTATTTTTACCTTCATTTTGGTGCGCTTGTGATGAAATATGTTGTACCTATTGTCTTTCATTGATTACTTTGGTATCGATATTGGGCAATAGAGAGGGTGAACAAGTTCCAAGCTGTATATTTGACATGGCTTGATGGCTACCTGGTGGCTACATGCAGTATCTCGATTAATGTTTAGCACAGAAGCAATAAGCTATATAATAATGTTATAAGTATCAAACACAATTATTGGGGGTGTATAACAATGCGCATTGATTGCAATTGACCACCAGAACTCGTCAGCAAGAATTTATAGGCAAACAAATATCATTCCACAAGGAAAAACGCATTGGATCAAATCCAACATTTATAATATAAATAATATTTTTGCACAATCTGTGTGGAAGCATTACATATTCAGCAGACATACTTTTCCTTGTTGCTAACCTGCAACATCTGGTATACATGTCTACTTCTAAAATTCCCATTGAAACTTCTTGTGGGGCCGGGATTTTGCAAACTTTTGCATCCATACAGTTGCGTCTCGCTGAATTGTAGATCTTCCGAATCTACCCACGCTATACGAGTTTGATTTTATTCACATAAATAATTCAGCCTATAGGAAATGGAACAGCTGATACCAGATTTCTATTTTTATATAGGCCTAGCATATTTACCAAACTTTGCAAATCACACTAGTATAAACCAACTTCAGGACAGACGGGTCGATCTCTTCTATACCAAAGACGCGTCCAAGATTGCATCAATGAGCTGATATATATAAAAGATGGCCTTGCCTGCATTAGTTTCCCTCTTCTACCATGCACCTGATTGATGCAATGTTGGACGAGTCTTTAGTCATTGCTTTAGTATAGTTCAATTCCTTGGAGCTTGCATGCAATGTCCCTCTGTTCTGTATTTGTCCCAGTTCTGGTCAGCATGTATAGTGGCCACCTGTATGATAACAGCTTCATGTTAGGGTAAGGAGTGCATAAACATTATTACATACAATTTCAAGCATATTTCATCTTGGATTTAATTAAGATTTTGGTTACAGTAGGAAAATGAGATAGTACGTGGCTTGTTTTGGGATATGAAGGATGCAAGGAATTTATAAGGAATTTGAAGAAATGCTACTTTTAAATAGTTATTGGAAATAAGATTGTGCACTACGTTAAGCTAAATTCAGACTATTCTGAGAATTTGAATATTTCACTCCAACAGGCAAGATGAAACGCTAGTAGGCATCCGCATAATGTAACTCGTTTTATTAGATTCGTGAGAACTTGGTTCCCATTGTAGCATGTGCAACCCTATTTTAAGATGCAGTCTGCCTTAAGGTATACACAGCCATGGTAATACGATTGTTGATATATGTGGTAATTGACCAGCAGCAGTCCAAGTTACGCCAATTGTTTGAACTTCAATTCTAGACCCCCAACTCCCCCTATGTATACAGCTCCTGCATATCGATTGATCTCATCCTATAGTATCACGTGACAACAGGCCACATGCTTTTACTTATTGATCGATCGATGCGACGATGCCACCCGTCACTGGTTAGATTGATTATCCCCAAGTCGTACAAGTTTTCAATACTTATATATATGGTGCCCTAATCTTCCATGGTTGTGATCATGATTAAACGTAAACCATATTTTGGTATAAGTCTGTGATTGCGTGTGCTGTCAGATGACTCTGATTAATGTTACACTGTTTAAAAATGAATGAACTTTTTTAAATAAAGTTATGGATCTAAAATACATTGTTAGGTGTTAATAAGATTATAAATATTGATAGCCCAGATTGAGAAACTCCGATGCAAGAAAATTTGTATACATGTATGAGCAGATCATGTACAAAATAATGTGCCCCATATATTTTTTAGTAGCTTACATGTGTATCAGAAATTATAATGGGAAGATGCAATATGGAATGTAAGTTGTGTTATGTCTATAGGTTCAAGATTACGTAATGATAGCGTTAGACTAGGTTTGCATTTGATGCTTATATCGAGACATTTATGTTGTGTCTGACACCATCTGCAGACACTGTTGACACCTAGAGGAAATTGCATGCAATTTGTTTTGAAATATGTCTGACGTGCTATCTTGCAATAAGTGTTATGAAGCGTTGATATTATCGTACACATCAACATGCAAAACGACAGTTAGCGTAAAGTAATCTGATATTCAACTTTTAAAAAATTACAACATGTTGCAAAATATCTTACTATTGTTGCATGCTACATTTTGCACATAAAATTCACCATAGCATCCCAAGAGAAAATAGTTTTTGCAGAATTGCGCACAATGTGCACAATACATTGTGCACAAATCTAAAAACAAATGTGCACAACTCTGCAGCATATTGGTCCCTTTTTGTGCATAAACATTTCTGCACAATTTGTTTGGCAGGGTCAAAGTGCAAGCACATTGCTATGACACATATTTATACAACCATCCTTAAATTTTTGTATAACACTTCATGATATACGTAGAAAGTGTTTTGGTAAAATAATTTTTGACCACTGTTTCCTATAAAAATTATCTACAGTAGTGGACATGCATGTCTAATATAGAGACAGTTCATTTAAAAGACCCCTCTCTGGGAATCATATTGGCAAATTTTCCTTAGGATAACGAGGAAGTTTTTAGTTAACATTGTTTACTATACGTTGGTTGGACCAGGATTCTTATGCAGACGATTTTCTTACTTATTATTGTATCAAGATTGAAATTCCAGATCCGATATCCGAGTCGCAACAAGTAGTGCGTAATGAAGTTGGGCAAGGAAGCGTTTTCCAATTTCCTTCGAGATTACTTTATTCGCGGTTGATTTGGTGTCTTCTTATCGGCTGATTGGATGAGCAACATTATCCGATTGGTGCCCGAGTATATACACGTGATACTCGAAGAATCAATTCTGGTTCTTGTTAAGGACATCTAGCAGGGTATTTTTTGATATTTTTGATTCTGCCGGTAATTTTCCTTTATTTTCAATACATTTTTAGGATACTTGTCCCAAAACATGAGATTTTTCTATGCAGTACTTTTCCCAGAATAAATTCATTGAAAAGTAACGTTCGGAGTGCTAGGAGATCTAGCGCGGTTTTGTTAGGTCCCTGAAACTTTTACTACCTGAAGAAAAGTCATTAAGAAAGCAAGTGGTGAAGCAAAATCTCTGTGGAAATTGTTAAAAAAAAGTTATAAGCCGTCAAAGTTTGAAATGTTTAAATAGACTCCCTTATTGGATGTCCCCCTGGGTTAATGGATAGGGGGA
>JAVBJR010001079.1:0-5064 GCA_031546965.1 Dysgonomonas sp. | reverse complement strand
ACCCCCGAGACACATACCACTCTTGCCCTGGCGCCCTCGCCCCCGCGCCGGGCGGGCCGGCCCCCCCCCCCGTTTTTTGTTTTATTGGATCAGGCATGCATCTTAACACGTGTTTCTAAATATAACACGTGCAGGCGTTGCGCTGTGTGCCATAGGAAGCGGTCAGATCCAACTGTGGCAGTTTCTACTCGAACTTCTCAGCGATTCGGCGAACGCCAACTGCATCACGTGGGAAGGAACGAACGGCGAATTCAAACTGACCGACCCGGACGAAGTGGCCCGACGTTGGGGCGAACGAAAGTCCAAACCCAACATGAACTACGACAAGCTGAGCCGGGCTTTGCGCTACTACTACGACAAGAACATCATGACCAAGGTTCACGGCAAACGCTACGCCTACAAGTTCGACTTCCAGGGTTTAGCCGCCGCAACTCAACCGGCGGCTGCGGCGGCGGCCGCAGCCGCTGCCAGTTCGGACGCTGTGACCGCAGCGGCGGCCGCAGCCGCTTGTGCAGCCGCTTACAAGTACCCGTCGGCCGAGCAGTTGTTTGCCGCCGTGCCATCGTATGGTGCGCATCATCACAAGCTCAATTTCGGTACGGGAGCGCCCGGTGGACCGACGCAGGGACCGCATTCGGGACCACCTCCGCCGCCGCCACACTCTGTGCACTCGGGCAATCCGCACGCGCCACCGCCGCCGACTTCAGCCGGTCAACATCACGCTTCGGCCGCGGCAGCCGCTATTTTTCCGTCGGCGGCGGCTTCGCCGTACTGGAGTGGCGCTGCAGCCGCCGCCAACCTGTACACGAACATCGCGGCTGCCGCCGCCGCTTCTTCGTCGATGGCGCCACATCATCACCACCACCACCATCACCATCCGGGACACCTGTCGTCGTATCCGCATTATGCGTAGTGATGACGTCACCGCCCGATCGGTAAAGTACAATCTCAACTTCGGATGACTCTGGGATGTTCTCTATCAAATGGGGGATGAATGTGTGTGTTTGTGCGTGATGAGAAAACGGATCTTTCAACGCTTTTCAAATTCGCTAGAAGAATTTATGCAGACTTGTTGCATGCAGCTGTGCTAGAATTCTAAGAATCTGGAATTGCACACTCTTCGCTGCTTTCTTTAACCATGACTCCACCCACTTCTCTAAGTATATTTCATTGTCATTCTTGAAGTAATGCAATAATGAAATGACGCAATTGGAAGGTGAAATATTTTGAGAATTGGGAAAGTATGGAAAGCCAGTGATGAGAATATATCTAGTCCGAGTCTGGGGACAATGGGACGTTCAAAAAGGACGTTGCATTTGAATTGTTTTGGACCACTGTGCATGGTGTTGCCCATTGGCCCCAGACTTTTCTACATACAGCTTCCACCCGATTGCGGTGCATGTGCATAATAATTTATCGATATTTTCTCGATGTATAAAACGAGTTAATCGATATGTATCGATTAACCGTAACTCGGGTGCACGTGTGGGTGCCAAAAGCATTAATTTGTACAAAGGTTTGTGAGTGCGTGTAAAATAATACTAATTAACGTTTGTGCGACATTGTGACCGTTTTGTGTGTGTACATAGGTGTATATGCATAAAACAATGACTATATACTTATACATAGGCCCAACAAAAAAATCAGGTGTTTTTTGAGTGGTCAATTGCTCGTATACTTGTACTATATACTGACCACCACATCTTTATATAATATATTCTAATTATTCTAACTCGTGTTTATGTGTAAATAGTTGGAAAACTATAAAAACGTGGTTGTCTTCCACTAAAACCGAATAATAATAATTAATACAAGTACTACTATGAAGAGATTGGCGTTTTCTTTCTATGACTATAGTGCGTCCACGGACCCGCGTCCACGTTCAAGAGTGCACAGAGAAAGCAATAGAGGAAATGGGGGAAACCGGTGCACTCTTGAACGTGGAAACACTACCTACATATAAAGATGGTTATCGGGTGAAAAGCTGTGAATCACATGTGACTGGGATGTTTTGTGATCGAAGTGCCTCGAAGGGCTGGGTGTTTGGGTGGGTCCTTAAGGAGCGCCGTGAAAGGGCACGTGGCCGTTGCTTAGCAACGGATTGGCGCGTCGCGGGTCACGTGTCAACCGGTCCTTTTACACGTGTTGTGGCCAGGGGGTTAAAAGCGTTTTTATCCTTCCACCCCCGACGGGTAAATATTGGCACCGCCGAGGGCCAATGCCCCTGTGCACGTTCACTTTTGTCCCACTTCTCCTAATCTCCCCTAAGACCGGTGGGAACTGTGGGAAAAGGACCCAACAAACTTTTCGCCCTCAAATATTTGCAATTGACACAAACTACTATACAGTAAAGTTGGTGAACGGTGTTCCAACAGATGGCGCCACCAGACATCTTTGCATTAAACAAGGTGCACAAGTCCTTTCAGTTTCTTAATTAATTCACACGCAGTTTTCAATTGTTTTCGGAAATTCGATCGGTGCAGTTCTCCCTCGGGTGTATTTCGATATTTCACCGCCAGGGGGCGTAGCGAGCGATGTATCACTTTCCGGATAAAAGGCTTCTTGGCCCTTTTCCCCCGCTGCGGGCCTCGTGACCGGAAAACGAGTCCTTTTTGACCCAGTGTGCCGGCGACGAAAATCATCGCCCTCCGTAAATATGTATACACTGTTCCCTAATGTTACTATGGCAATATGTATACATTTCAGTTTGACGCTGGGTGGCGGTGAATGTTGAATGAATTGACAGCGCCGCCAGCCGTCAAAAAGCAACGCTAGTCACGCTTCGGTGTCGAGGCTTTTATCAAACAGTGTGCACAAAGAATAGAAAATGAATCTTTATATATGTATATATAGCCAGTGACTTTTGCAGATTTTTTCCCTTTTGATTTTTGGGACAACGAACGCCCTAGGCGATAATCGATATGCAGATCGATAAGCGACAGTATTAATGGCGATTAACCGCTAAAACCTCTGCCACCCATTTACTCTCCTTGATCCATTAATAATCCGGCTAATATTATTGTCCGACTTCGATTATCCGAACTTACACATTGCAAATCATTTTGTTTTCTGTAAACTCTGTCACTTATTCAATCCTATTTTTGTTACATTCAACTTTTGATTACATCCCAGTATTTCTACAATTATTTCCACAATCTCTGCTATGTAGTCATTTATCCTACAAAAAAAATAATAGTTTACAGGTACAAATTGATTAGTTACAAATTTGAATCGAATTTGATGCATTATGTAATACGTTTATATTTAATATTGCTAGATGGCGCTGCGATAATTATAAAAGTCAGTTCACAATGTCTTCCAATGGAGAAAATCTTAGGTGTGCTGTATGTATTGTTCTTTATGCTGAATTGTTTTTAATATTTTAAAATGTTGCCAGGTTTACAGTCATTTTAAAGCATTTATTGGAAATGCGTGCGTTTTATTTAAAAGGCTCTTTTATTATGGATAGTTTTGACTTTGGGGTGGTGGCAATGTACGGTGTTGCCAATTTCCATGATCCTTCCTTCCTTCCTTCCTTCCTTCCTTCCTCCTTCCTTCCTTCCTTCCTTCCTTCGTTTCGCCAAGACGGATTTCCGGTTGTGTTGGCGTTGGACTCGTTGCGTGTCGAATCGATATTATCGATACGCTAGACGGAACTCGAATGCAATTTGCTAAAGCGAGACGCTAGAGGTCGTTTGTCGTATGCAAATGAGGTGGGGAAGTGGAAAGGAAGCACTTCCGGTCGACTGCCTCAATCGTCACCGTTTGCGGTGTCTTTTGGTCAATTAAGATGGCCGGCGGTGAATCACTGTCGCCAATCAAACTCATATGCATATAGTAGTACTATACGTATTTCTCTCTTCACGCACACGTGATTCCATTGAACTGCGATTGGCAACGCCGACCGGAAGCGACCGCAACATTTGCATATGTGTGCCCTTTAGTATATGCTACTAAAGGAAACTATGTTGCCAAAGAACAATCCCTACCCTAATCCATGGCGTCATGATGCGGATTTGTGCGCGACTAATCGCCCCATAATCGCGTTTCTTCATTGAAAAGCATTGTTGTAGTTCATCTGTGTTGCCCGGTTTCAGCAAATCGGTACTAAGCCAAAATTTCGTACATTATTACAAAAGAAAATGGAATTATGTATTCGGTGTATTTAGGATTCCTTTTTACTAAGTTTATATACGTTTGTCGTGAATGGTGTTTGTGTGTTTGTTTGCAGTAAATTTCAGCACATTTTTACACATTTTACAGCCTAGAAAGCTGAAAGTTAGTATCCAAATCAGTTTTGCACTATATTTTCGTCTATCAATAGTTTTTTTCTCAGGTTACGACTTATAATCGGGAGTATTTCACTCGCAAAAAACCGAAGCGGGGGTAGCTTCATGGGTTGTTTTCACTGCACCGCCCATGCGGCAGTGACGGCGCTTATGTCAACGGACTTTAGAAATTCAAATTCATAATTTACGCTCGTGTCCATTTATAAATAAACTTAATACACAAATAACTTAGTTTTTACTAAGTTTATATACACTTGACTTGCATGTTGTCAGTTTGTTTGCGTTTCGGAGCTATTTTTACGCACTTCCCGACCACGTACACACTTGAAACTCCGTATTCCACCTAATCATGAGGCCGATTTTAACCTAAAACAATTTTTACGTCCCGTTTCACGCCATATTTACCACAATCTCGTTCTGTAATCCTGAAGCGGAGCTCGGAAATCGCATCAGGCTGCCGCCATATTGCATCAAGATTACGTGAGTTGCGGCGCTCCTGCCAACACCGTTCGCCCCAACCAATTGTACACATTGGAACAGAGAGAGTAACAACTGCTCCCATAGTGTAGTGGTTATCTCACTTGGGTTACATGCACAAGGTCCCTGGTTCGAGCCCAGGTGGTAGCACTTTTATTTTTTTTTTAACTTTAATTTGTAAGATTATTCATGTCAAAAGAACTCCACATTTGGTTACATTTGCGCAAAATATTTTTAATAAACCAAAAATACCAAAATAATTACCCAATTTTTATTACCAAGTTTATATACGTTTGTC
>JAVBJR010000168.1:0-6089 GCA_031546965.1 Dysgonomonas sp. | reverse complement strand
AAAGTTGTGATGTCCTCAATGAGCTAACAAATGAATTGAAACAAAAGTGCAAAATATTGTCTCGTCAGGAAGTCCTCAAAATCTTAACTCTTGCTCCATTAAGTTGGTCACAGCAAGAAACGGCTGAAAATTTTGAGGTTTCAACATACCTGGACAAAAAAGCAAGAGAGTTAAAGCGAAGTGGAGGCATATTAGCAGACCCATCAAAGAATAAAGGCAAATCCATCTCGGAAAGTGTTGTTTTGTGTGTTAAACAGTTTTATGAAGATGATCAGTATTCTCGGATTTGCCCTGGTAAGAAAGAATTTGTTCCAGTCAAGGATGCACTTTCTGGGGAAAGGATACATAAGCAAAAGAGACTTCTGCTAGTGAATCTGCGGGAACTATACCTCGAATTTATAGAACAATTTCAACAGAAAATAGGTTTTTCAACATTCTGTGCACTCAGACCTGCGTGGTGTGTCACTGTTGCAGCAAGAGGCATGCACACAGTATGCGTATGTGAAATACACCAAAACTTGAAATTGCTGGTGGGAGCCTTGCCTGTGAAAATAGATTACAAAGAATTCATCCGTGATATTGTATGTTCTATGGAATTACGAGACTGCATGCTGCATAGATGCGAATACTGTCCAGATCTCCTTAAACTGGAAAAGCTTATAAAACACATATTTCAAAATGGAGACATGGATCTGGATGATTCCATAACATACAAGCAGTGGGTCCACAATGGTCATGTACAACTGGTTTCCATGACTAGTATGGTATCGGATTTCATTGAGAAACTTGTGCATTCAGTTAATTACGTGATTGATCATAATTATATATCAAGAGTGCAATCAGATTACTTGAGGCATTTGAAAAGTACAATTTTTCCTGACACGCATGCCATTGTATTACTTGATTTTGCGTAAAACTTCGCATTTTTATGCCAGGATGCTGTTCAAGGCTTCCATTGGGACACATCACAAGCTACAATCCATCCATTTGTTGTGTACTATAGATGCTCAAGTGATAAAGCTTCAGATTTGAAATGTTTAAGCTTGTGCATTGTGAGTGATGATCGTGATCATACTGCGAGCACAGTCCACACCTTCATTACGGTTGTAATATGGTATTTATTAATGCAACTGCCTCAACTGTCAAAAGTGCACTACTTCAGCGATGGTGCAAGTGCACAATATAAAAATTGCAAGAATTTTGCAAACCTTTGTCACCATCAAGCGGATTTCAATGTTGAAGCTGAGTGGAGTTTCTTTGCAACTTCACATGGAAAAAGTCCCTGTGATGGGATTGGTGGCACCGTCAAACGACTTGTAGCACGCGCGAGCTTGCAAGCTACGGACAACAAACACATCTTGACTCCACAAGATTTGTACAACTGGGCATCATTAAACATACAAGGGATTGCATTCTTCTATGTGTCAGATGAAGAGGTTCAAGTTCATGGAAACACAATTAAGGAACGTCTTGGGAATGCCAAAACTGTTCCTGGGACTCGTAGTCACCACAAATTTGTGCCAATTAATACGGATGAGATGAAAATATTTTGTGTGTCCTTTGATGATGAAAGCAGAAGCACCAAAGTCAGCATAACGGGTATCACTATGTTGACAACCACTGTTGATATAAATACTGTCCGCCCGGGAGTGTATGTAGCAGCAGAATATGATGACAATTGGTACATTGGATGTGCAATCGGCAAAGATGAAGGTGATATTCTTATAAATTTCATGGAATGCAACAAGGTGACACTTGCATTGAAATGGCCACTAAAGGAAGACCAGTGCTATGTTCCAATTGTGCATGTGTTGTGCATTATTCCTGCTCCGGATCTTGATGGCAGCAGCGGAAGACAATACAAACTTGATGCCGAAACTGTCAAGATTATTTTAGATAACTTTAGTAATTTTAAGAAAAGCAAGTAGAAGAAGTAATAAAAGAAAATATGTATTCCTTAAAAGTTTATTTGTAATGGTAAGGCATGTCACGTTCCTGAAATTCATCGTATACATCTAAGACAAAACCAAATCCATTCTATTTTAACTTTTCCAAAACTTCTTATGTAAACTCATGATGTTACACATTAATAATTATTAATTATTTTGATAATGTACAGTTGTGTTTCATGATCAGTTAGTACTTGGATAAGTGAAATATGGAGCTAAATAAAAGATTTGCAGTAAACATTCTTCGATCGGTCATGTGATGATAGCATGCTGCGTGGAAGTCAACTTTTCGCAATTATTTTTTTTCTCCACAATGGAGAAAAACCCATTTCCCAAACTTGGTACGTTGATTAACTATCTTTAGATGAATGTAAGTTGATTTTTTCAGATTTTTAAATTTTGTTCCCGATGGTCATTTCACCGGTCGTAATTTTTACCGTTCATGTCAATCGCGGCAAAAGTATTTTAGATAGCTCTAAAACAATAGTATTTTGGATTCAGAATGAAAAGTTACATAAGTAAACAAATTCTGCATGTGTTTGTAATAGCGTTTTAGATTTATAAGAGAATTTTGCTGAGTAGCGGTGCCCATTTTTGCGGAAATCCGCTGAAAACTTTGAAAAATTCTATCTTTGCTAATAAAGTTTTTACAGGCCTCAAAATTTGTGGGAGTACTAGTCTTCCAGTCTTCAATCCATAGAAAAATAATAAAGGAAATCTGAGGGGGTTGGGTACCCCAGCCTGGTTGATTTGACACGGAATGACCCAACATTAATATTTTGTTTGGTAAGTTGCTCTTTGCCCTGATTACGGCTCTCACAAGTGCAGGCATTTGTGAAAATAATTTACGACTTCAATACTATATATCTGGTGTAATTTCAGCCCAAAACTTTAGCAGTTTAGCTTTGAAATCTGCAATGTTGACTGGTTGTAGTTTCGATAAGTGGTTTTTCATTACACGCCAAACATTTTCAAATGGATTCAAGTCATGCAGGCGAATTTGCAGGCCAGTCAAGAACTGTTCTGTTATGTTTTGCTTCTGCAACCACAATTTGACAGTTTGCCACATGACACGATGCATTGTCCAATTGCAGCAATTTCTCAGCACTTTTAATACACTGGGTGAAATTCTTCCCCTCTACGGCAGGAAACCCCTGACCACCAGACATGAGAGCAAACATACTTTCGATCATCACTCCATATGACTTTTTTCTCAATCATGTTGCATCCAGTTCTTGTGGTCTCTTGCCCACTTCAATCTGCACAACCGTTGCTGCTTATTCAGTTAATATGGTTAATTTTACTTTTGGAACTCGGGATCTGTATCCCATTACGCATAATTTTTGCCATGCAGTTGTTTCTGAAATTGTCTTCCGTAGTGTTTTTGACCAGAGCTTTTCGCCTAGCTACCAGTTCACTTTATGCTCACACAGACATTTCCCTGTTCTGCAGCAAGTTTTAAGCACTCATTCCCACCTCAGCAGCTGTGGTATCTAAAGTTTTTCCACTCTGCAGCGCATCTCAACAATCCTATACTATATAGTTCTCTCCTGTACAGTCAGCTCTGTTCCTTTACCTATAGACAGGCATGTGTCATTGTGAGTGCAGCTTTCTAAACTATTTAAAAGGAGTTGTATACTAGTTCCGAGATCAACGTTGAAAACATAAAATGCCTTCCGATTGGCCTTCCTATCTGATATATCATGTATTTTCTTGGTGGCAGCTTTACATAGTAGCAGCTAGATAGGACAGCTGTATGCATATTGATGATATACATTACGCATCTCCTTAATTTCAAATTATCCCTTCACCATACATTATTGAAAACTCCTCATGTACTGATACGACAGGACCTCTTCCGTCGCATAAGTTAGCTAAATGAGAACTGATTTGGTCACATCATAATCACTAAATTAGGAACCGTGTTCAAAAGTGTTGAGGACATTTACAACATTATTGTGTCTGCTATTAATGACAAAGTTGAACTGACATGCTTTCACAACATATACCCTGAAAGTAATTGCCTGTCTATATACATGCTGTATCAGAATAAAACCAGCATGCAGACATTGAGGGGAGAAATTTGAACAACATTCACAATAAGACACTTATGGACATGCACCATTTCTGGGCTATGACTCAAACCACCCGTAGACAGCATTCATGATACACGGGACAATCAAGTGTGGTTACTATAGAAGTTGCTCAAAGTGATTGCCACCAACGTCAATGCAGGCGTTGGACGTACGGATGGGGTGGCCCTGTGATGCGGCCTCCATGCTCACCCAATTTCACACCACTTGTAATTTCTTTGTATGAGACGTACCACATGAAGTCTTATACAGGGTCCGGCAAAAGTCTGGTTACTCGCTACTGCTGCAAGTACTGCAATTTGGGCATTATAAACTGTTGTGGTGTGGGGTCTACCTGACCAATTGCGCTGCTGGACACTTCCTGTCTGAAGGAAACGTTTTATAATCCGCCTTAGAACAGAAAGCGATGGATGTCTGCAATTTTGAGATTGGTATTGGTTTGCTGCCACAGCAGCCACCTAACTACCACCACTTTGGCCAAAAGCAAAAACCATGTCTACCATTTCAGTCACTGTGTATGCAGCCATTGCGTTCAATCCACAGCATACGGTGATCACCATGATGTCAAAGGAAAGGAATTTCTTGTCATGCCAACGACAAAACGCTTTCAAGACTTTGGACCTTTCCTCCCAAATGTAGTGTATGCATACGTAATAATGGGTCAACGAACCTTTGCAAAAGTTTATGGACAAAAGGACATACTGTACGTAGGGGCCACAGAATAGTTTCGAAACGGAATACCTTCGAAACCCACTACTGAGAATAGGATTAGTTTCGAAAAGGAATTGCTTCGAAAATTCACTGCTCCGAATAGGAATAGTTTCGAAGTAAAAGACCCATTGCTTGGAATTGGAATAGCTCCGAATGGTAACACCTTCGAATGGAATAGTTTCGAATGGGAATACCGTAGAAGGGAATAACTTTGAATTGCATGAAATTGATTTCGGACGTATTTGCTTCGTAACGGATTGGCTTTGAACAGGAATACCTTCGAACGGATTAACTTCGAAAGGATTTGCTTCGAACGATAACAAGTTCGAATGGATTAGTTCCGAAAATATTAGGCACAAAGTGAAGATTTTGGAATTGACTTTTGCATACGTACCAAAAACGTATTTTAATTCATAACTCAGAAAGTATTCAAGCGGTCGTAATTTAACTTAAACGCGACTTTAGACATGTCAAATACTTGCTACCATCGCAATTTCAAGATTTTTAGAATCGTGGTTTTAACGCTAGATCGACTGGCCCGGTGCATAATGCCCTGTGGTCCATTCATCCCCGGTCTCCCCTACAATTTCATGTTTTCACCAAACAAAAATTGTGAGGGTTGCTTCATTATATCAATATAGTGTATTAAATCATGTCTCTAAAATTGTTTTACATATCTAACTGATTATCAGATCGGTTTCTTGATGTATTGAAACTCATAGTTCCAACCCAGATTTTGTTTTATGCCAGTTCTACTTGTTGTAGTTAAGGCCCGAAGCCCCATCACCTGATGAAACGTCGTAGCATTCATTGTTAAACTAGCCACTGAACTACCTGCTTACACCTGCTGGAAGGGGGTGTCGATAGCACCATCGTTTTGGGCGGTGCACCGGATGTTAAAGGCAGGGGGATAAATGATGTTGCATGGACAAAATTCGAGAGAATATATTGCATTTTAAGTACTATATGACATTAACAACACCTGAAATCCCATGATTGGTGTAAGTACAAGGTTTATTTGCAATACGTAGGTAATCCGTTCAATGATCAGGTATGCAGTACATGTACATGTGTACATTGTCCACATTGTCCACATTGTATAAATTGCCACTACAAAAATTTATTGGTATTATTGTTTAACCAGCAGCACTCGCACCACTTATGCTGGGCGCACACTATGCGGTTGGCCGGTCCGGTTGGTTATCAAAACGGCACTGCGCATGCGCGACGATGACGTCACTCCCGACCGCGTCCGTCTTCGTGTACTTGTCTGATCCGTGCGGTCCAGTACTTCGCACAAGTATCGGACCGGTTCGGATGGCGAACGCAGCCAATG
>JAVBJR010001189.1:0-3320 GCA_031546965.1 Dysgonomonas sp. | reverse complement strand
TTATAGTGTAGCAATGTGTTTCGAACTCTTTAACACCAAGTATACTAACATACACATGGTAACAAATGCACCAAATCGGAGCCTTCATTGCTAATTAGATTGGTGTGGTGCTGTGAGCAACTAATTAATTTGATACAAAGGGGTTCCATACTCACATTTATCTATCACTTAAATTGATACTATCTGGCCCATATACCATGGGAATCGGCCAGTGTCCGAGAAAAATATTAAAGACACTACGTACCACGCCAATCTAATTAGCCTTGTTTCAAGGTCAATCGTGTTCTAACTCAAAACCATGCAAGATGGGGCACTATTTTGAACTAGGCGCTTGAAGAGGGCATCCGATCAAGGAGTTATATGTGTTACCAGGAGTAGCGTTCGAGGCTGGAATCGTGGCACAATGCGTGGCGACCTCGTGATGTCATTGTGACGCCAGACGACGTGACGCCGGCGCATGCGTACTTCGGAACGTCACCATATTTTTGTTCGCGATTTTGCCGTTCGATCTACAAACAACGAGATGAATGGATGGATGGATGGGGATTTTTGAAAGCAGGTAATATGCTGTTCACTCTGTTCCCTCTTATTAGAAGACGTTATTCCAAAATTCAAACATCTTCCCTTCCTTTTATGTAACAAATTCAGCCCTTAATTCCGTCACAATAATTCACATTCTGAATTTAAATTGTACGTGATTTTCAATTAATTGCTTTTCACAGTTTGTAAATTATAATTATTGTGTATTCCATGCGTGTACACTACAATCACAGTTATTTGCTTAAATGAAACCTTGCTTTATCTACACTTGTGCAAATGTGTAAATTGTACAATTAATTGCATTTCCAAATTAAAGTTTATTATTAGGATTATTAGGTTTAGATTAAGATTTGATATATCAAATTTACGAAGTGATTGTCTCCCACATCTTTTCTTGGCATATTATACTGTAATATGTGAGCCTATTAACAGAGGTAATTTACACAATAAATCGGTGTTCTGGTATGCAGGGAACAGCATGCATATATGTAATAATTAATGTGATAATTAATCATAATAATGAATTATGTTTACTAATGTGAATTATGTCATTTTCTGCAGATTACGAAGGTGAATTCAAGGAGGTGAATCATTCCATGGTAGATATCTGTGCAATAAAACGTGGAAGACCAAAATTAAACAGAAGAAGCATTGGCCATAAGACATGTAGTTATGGTCTGTGCAAAAGTAGTGGCAAAAAGATAACGGAGGTAATTCAACAACAAATGCAGCATATGTTCTTTTGTGAAATTGTTAACATGTTTTGTCATGTTTAAATTGTGTAAAATATACTATGCTGTATGATCGATGCATATACATAACATTGCAAATATGGTATTTAAATATCAATGCATATGTGAATTAAGAACCCAGTGTACACATCAATCTGCAACAAATTATAGTTTATTGAAGAAATGCATAATAGTGCATTGTTTATTAATTGCTTTGAAGTTCCTAAATTCATTTTGAATTAATATGTTGCAGGATGACAATACATACTTCATCCCTTTTCCGAAGTCATGCAATTCATACAAAACGGAAGTAATAAACGAATTACTCGGAAAGTCCGTTTCAAAAAATAGCAAGCACAAAACAGGCAATTGTGTGGAATGCTCTACAGCTTTGCGCTGGATCACCATATGCAGAAGGACAGATTTCAAATATCTGACAGACATCACATGGAATACATATGTTTGCTCAAAACATTTCATGGACGACAGTGGCCCAACAGTGCAGCATCCAGACCCATTACCAGCCAACATTGTAGGCGCTGCACTGGTGAATAACTGAAACAAGGTGTCTTAATGCCACATACTAGTCTACTGTAAATATAAGTGTATTTTATATTACAGACTGCCATCAGAAAATGTGTTCGCAAGCCTCCAACTGATCGCACTGCATATATTCCTTTAAAAAAACGAAAGGGAATAGCCTGCAAGACACAACATGCACCTACTGACATTGCCACCACACAGTCAAGTGAAGAGCCACTCCTTACTGATACCACACTTGATGATGCAGTAAATATTAAATCTTTGATTAAATTTATGCGAGTAATGGTTTTTAAGATTAGGTATGTAACATCTATCCTCCTTTTTGTGAGTTAGAGCAAGCCAACGAATCATCAACAGAAAAATATATGGGTGGAACAAAATGGGGAGTTCTGAGCGCAAACACAATGGCTCCTTTTGGCAACATCACCACTGAGAGAATTGAAGATCCAGTACCAACTCTTACAGGAGATGATACAGTAAATATGGTAAATATGAATGCAATGCGGGTGAAAGTTTTCCCAAAATTTTTGTTCATGGGAGACTTTGTTGTAGTGCTTGTTTACAGCATACTGTTGTGTCCATCGGGACACAAACTTCTGATGATCAATTGATCATACCACTGTCTGAAATTACAATCCAGTTTCAAGATGATGGCCCTCATGGTAATAGCAACGATGACACTTGCAGTGAAGGTATTCTTCTGGAAGATTCTCAGCTGCCATGTTGCAATGTATCCGAACATGCTAGCTGCAATATTGCATCAGGAAAGTTCAATATTGAGGATTTGAATAAGTTTATTGCCAGTTGGATTTCCAAGTGGGCAGTGCAATACCATGCCACAACATTGATCTTTGTCCAAATTGGAAAGCAACCTTGCAAGAACACAATGGAAGTCCATGTCACAATCTTGGATGATGTGTGGGTATGCAAAGTTATTGTTTGTGGGAAGCCTCTTCTGCATGGTTCCACTATCCACGCACTATCAAAACAAATAAACTCCCTGCAAGCGTTACACCAACTGTTATGTGAACTTAGGGATGTTAAAGTGTGTTCAGGGATTGTGCAAGCCAGCACACGGGCAAATAATTGGAAACATAATGATGTGACAAATAGCATGCACTCCATCAAGTGCAAACAAATCTGTTGTGGCAACAGGTGTGCTCGATGCATGCAAAGCAGAAAGAGATGGAACGAGAACCCAAGGAAAAAAAATAAAAGGCAGCTGGCTTGTAAGAAGAAAAAGTACAACAACAGGTTTTTGTCACGAACTGATCTGGTTTCAAAAGTAAAACAACAACACACGAAACAACGGAACGCATTGAAAAGAGAAAGCAGGTGGAAAGCAGGGCGGCTGGTGGCGCAGTGGTTAGAGCACTCGCCTTGTACCTCTGTGGGCCCGGGTTCGATCCTGGGTCTAGCTTGTGCAAAGGAGTTTTTCTAGTTATCCTGCCAGCTTGCGATGGGGTTTATCCGGGTTCTCCGGTTTCCCCCATCTTCTAATTAACT
>JAVBJR010000020.1:0-3165 GCA_031546965.1 Dysgonomonas sp. | reverse complement strand
CTTTTTTTCTTTTCCATTTATCGTCGTTGATCCGATCAACTTTAGCCTGACCCGGAAATCGATCTGATTGCATGGAGATGACGTTTCTTTTGATATAATCTGCAACACATGGGTGTGACTGAATTACTTTATACAGGGTGGACAAAAAGTCTGGGCCCCTGAAATATATTAGGAATTGTGAGCGTGACAATTGAACTATGGTAACAGGTGAATAGGAAGTCTTATGTGAGCATTCCTACAATCGTATTGCACGTGACCTTGCATGTCACATTCAAAGTAGTTCAAATTCGTACTATATGAGGCAACTCAGCATTTATTTAGAATGTAACAAATCCAGCTAATCAGCCTCACGTAATATGTATGGACTGCGATTTATTATCGATTTGTTGATGCTCTACAACTTTCAAATTGGAATTAGGGTGCTAAGCGGTTTAAAAGATGCAATTTGCATGAACCGTTAATTGATAGAGTTGTTTAGCAAATGATGGGTAGGTAATTCTATTGCCCTAACAACTCTAACCTGTGACCTAGGCTGCAATGTCATTCCGAATGTGTTTGGTTCGTCCATAAACACAAGGAGTGACTTGTTGGGCACTGTCACTTCTAGTTTCACCATATTCCACTACACTGAGAAAATTTGGCTGGTCAAAGCGACTAAATGTGGTTAGTCAGACCTTCAAGTTAGTCATTTTGACAAGCGCGTGTTGGCGTTTGACCAATGTTTGACCAACATTATTTTAGATGAAAGTTAGTCAAAATATGCACGTGTGATGCCTGTTAGTCAGATTGACCAAGTAAACTTAGTAACTCCAGGCATTCTAGTCATTTTGACCAAAAATGCCGTATTTTTCGCAGTTGGTCTAATCGACTAATATACAATGGTCACTTAGGCATTAGTCATTTGGACCAATTGACACACCTGCAGCATTCCAAATTGTCCAAAGTTGGTCAACTATATATATTCATTATGAGAATGCACAAATGCATGGTTTTCTGTATGTGTAAAACCGAAATGGAAAAGTAAATGTTTATTGGCAGAATGGAATAGAGAAATGCAGGTCCATGAAGTAAATAAAGCCATGTGGGTGATATAATTAGGTGGAATAAGTGCCAAAAAATAAGTAAATGCTATATACTGAACAATACACCGAAACTCAGGAAAGGGTTGGCAGGTAAAACTAGGTGTATTGACCTTGGTTGATAATCAAATGGGTATTAGCATCCACGGTTTGTGTTATTCATTTTCAGTATCTGCAACTTGGTTAAATTACCTAAGTCTGCAGATTGGTCAAAATGACCAAGGAATTAAGGAAATTGGTCAAATTGACTAAGCTAAGTTGGTGAGTTTCTGGACAACGGTTTGACTAACTTTTTATAGTCGTTTTGACAAGGATTTTATGTTAAGTGCATACTGACCCAATGGCCCTGGGAGGGTTAAATCAATTACCGTCCCCTTTTTAATGTTCGTTTGCACTGGTTGAAGGGTTCTTTGGACATATTCTAATGCGGAGAGGGGACAGTAATTGCTTTAATCCTATAATTCGTTAAACGGTCTGAGTTCATTTTGCGATGCGAGTATACTGCCTCATTCAGCACTTCCGCTTGAATCACTTCCATATTTGTGAATACAGTTTTGCAGATTAAGTGAAATAAGTTTCTTCTCCAGCACGTCAATTAGCAACAGCTACAAAAATGTACAGGGTATTAACAACAGTCTCACATTCTCTATGGGCTTATATGCATGGGTAAAACTGGGTTTACCTGAGCTATCCGACATCATTTTAAAAGTTCATAATTCGTACGATCCTTAAAAATTGAACAATCTTGCTACTTATGCTAATTGCATGGTGCGCTTCAACGTTGTAAATTATACTAGGGTCCCAACGCGAGTCATTCCAAAAGATAGATATCCAAAGACTGTGAAGAACTTCATCAAGTTCAGCGAAAGTTGTGTTACCGGATTCTTCATGAGATCTATTGACACATATACAAAGTCCTTAAATTTGTGTCCTAGCCGGCCGAAGATAAAATGTGATCGTATATCAATGAATCACCCTGTATACATTGAATGGTTTTCACACATTGATGATTTTCCATTGCTGGGTTGGGGATTTTGCTGGAAGTCATTAAAATGCTGTAAATATTGTGACATTGAATTATGTTTTGTGACAAAAATTTGCCCTTATTTATTATTACACAAATGTATTTGGAAATAATAACAGCTTAAATTACACTTTGAGGGTTTAAATTATCTCTTTCATTATCTTTTGCTATCTTTTGCATAGTTAACATTTTCGGAATTGGATGTTGTGTTATACTTCAATAATAAAAGGATGTAATCCTACTCTCATAGAATAAACATAGACAATATTTATTATGCCAACATGTTTCGACCAATTCACTTGGTTATCATCAGGGCCGAAAACTAAAAGAGGGAAATAGACGAGACTACAAGTCAACATCAATGTGCAAACAAAATAAAGAATATAGTTATCAAACTACTATCAGCACTTACAATCATTCGATTTAGTAACAAAATTACAGAGGACAGCATAATTTCTAAAAATAATAACTACTATAATAACCAGGTAAAAAGTCAAAAAGAACAAGTCAAAAGTCTAACCAAACTTACAGACAGTAAAACTTGCGAGATCTCATAGGTGGTAGGTAGCTCTATGGTGACTGCCAATGAGGAACTACACTGGCAGAGGAAGAAACCAGCCAATTTATAATGGGTCCCAAATGAAATTCAACGTGGTCATTCAAAACTTGTTCAGGAGTTGTCGTCAAGTCCTTACCTATTTCTTAACTCTCCAGATTATTCAACTTTGAGCAATTATCTTCAAAATGAAGAAATTGGATGTCAACATTATCAGAACTATGACCTGTCAATAAAATACATATGTTCACAAAATTTAGATGAA
Source organism: Dysgonomonas sp. (assembly GCA_031546965.1). Taxonomy (GTDB): domain Bacteria; phylum Bacteroidota; class Bacteroidia; order Bacteroidales; family Dysgonomonadaceae; genus Dysgonomonas_A. Next base: position 241 of record JAVBJR010000020.1, on the reverse strand, counting down.
GGATTGTTTCTCAAATGTTCTTTAACTCTAGCACAAATAAGCCAACGGGTTTGGCCTGTATAATAGTCCGACAGTCACCACAGTTCATCCTATACACTCCTGGTGTTGGTGCTGCGCAGTTGGCGCTGCGCAGTTGGCGCTGCGCAGTTGGCGCTGCGCAGTTGGCGCTGCGCAGTTGGCGCTGCGCAGTTGGCGCTGCGCAGTTGGCGCTGCGCAGTTGGCGCTGCGCAGTTGGCGCTGC
>JAVBJR010000146.1:0-2587 GCA_031546965.1 Dysgonomonas sp. | reverse complement strand
GCTCGCAATAATGTGCAATATCCCCCCAGTTGCCATTGCTGAGTTGCACTCTGTGTAACCTGATCTCACCATACCAACACCTGGTGTTCATCGTCTACTGACAGTCGACAACGACGACCAACTTTAACGTGGTCCAAGTGTCGACCAATGGCAGAAGAGGGGTGCCAGCAGGCAGGCAATGTAAGGGGACGCCGACTGACAACACACGGGCAACAGTCATGGCCGCCAATTTCATTTCAGCCTTCACTAAAAACCTCTACATCTTCGTGGTGCATGCATTTATACTATATTATCATCATTTTACCTGGGTTTACCAGAGTGCTTAGGTACATGTAGTTCCAATATATACATGTACAGGATAAATTATAGTTTTATGGCAACCATTTTTCGAAATTATTTTAATTTATACCAAAGTTCCCTTTAATTTTTAGCTATTACATCTATAAATTCCCTGACACCAAAAAAGTTATGTTCGAAATATTTGCTTCATAATAATAATATAGGGCATATTTCGAGAAAAAAAATAAATTTATATGAAAGTTTCAACATGTATATAGCCTATATATACAAAACATAACAGACACTGCTACATTTTATGATATTTTAATCATTGCTTATATATAATAAAGAAATTGTATGGTACCTGATGTAATATGTATATAAACCACATGCACAAAAGGATTACGTCATATATAAATTAAACCACTTCCATGTTTAAAAGTATATGGGGCACACAATGACCATTGTTAATTTTTTCAACAGGTAAATTACAATTTATGAAGCTGAAAATTATGCATATTATACATTATTTAAAAAAAAAAAACACGTAGCCCTATTATAAAAATTAAAGGCTTTCATTAAATTTTGTATTGTCATATATGTATCTATACAAATACATACAAGGGTTATATACATGTTATATACACTTATATTATGTTATATTTTATTGTCTTGCGCGATGGAAATCCGAACTGCCAACTGGAGAAGTCCATGATATTTATATAATAGCCTAACAACTCGTCTAAGACAATGCAGTGCAACAGAGTGCAATTTAGAGTTTGCAAAACAGGATGCAACTCATTTATAGGCCTATACATAACGTTCAAGGTATACTACATTATTTCAACTGTAGTTTCATATAGCATGAATATATATAAAACAAACCCCTTTACAAAACATCTTGACATTAGCATTTATCCTATATAAAATTATATAAAAATTTGAAACTTCCATCAACTTCTGTATTTTATATATTAGGCTTAAAATAATCAAAATTTATATACTAAGGTATACCTACCTATATACTGAATGTGCAAGTATATAGGGTTATAGTGTTCCACTTTGATCATTTAAATAATGCAATAAGTTCAGTTTTACGCCTATAACAAACTTGTATGATGTCCAATTCAACGTTTATATATCTTACATGCATGGGATTAAAAGTGGACACAGATGTGTAGGTAAATATAATTTAGGCCTATTTTATATATTATTGACTAATTTAAACAACACATGCATGCATGCATGTAAATTTAAGTGTCTATTAATTTCCATGCATGCATGGGCATGTTATCCAGTAAATCCATTAAATACAAAATAATTACAAATTGTTTTCTGACATTTTGAAAATCTTCAGGTGCGCACATTATCTACAACTCATGCATGTGCATGTAGGCTATAACATAATCAAATATCAAATATTGGGCTATATACCCTGTTGCATTTAAATAATTATTTATATGTTTATTGTACTATAACCTTCCTATACATTTGTTAAATGCTCTGTATACCTATATATACACACATACACATGCACGAATAGGCCTATACTGTTTACACTAACTAAAATTGAAGTCACCTGAATGCTTTCAAAAATAATCTACAATATGCTATATAGCCAAAAAGTTTATTAATCTTGTTTATTACTGAAAAATATATTGCTCAGGTGCACTCATTATATATACATAAAGGGACATATGCCACCTGCAACTCCTATAACATGACAATAACAAAAACTCAACGCCGTTAGTTTTTAAAAAAAATAATTAAATAACTGGTTTGAATAAATTAATTCAGTGAAACTTGTAATATCACGAATAATATATCTGTTATATGCACCTTCTATTTAAAAAATATATAAACTGCACACACCCCATTCCATTAAACAAACAACACCTTTTGGCCTATCCTATCATTTCAATAACTTCATTTAAATAACCAAGAAAAAAATACCTTGCATGATTAAAAAACTCCAAACTGTATAACGTACAACTTGAACACTGCAATTTTTGTGCGGATTGAAAAAAAACAACAAATGTAAACATATCCTATATAGGTAACCTGTAGGAGGTGTACGCCTACACCTTTACAACACTGACAAAATTAGGGTGTAATATGACGTATATATACACACAAGATATGCAACTGGTGTATATAGACTATATATAGTGATTCGGAGCCACCTCGTGGTGGTTGGTGTTGTTACAACAGGTAAACATAAGGTACAGTATAACGTTAAAGGTGTTGCAAGGAGGTAAAATTAAAGGTGTGATAAGGTAGAATATAAAATAGTTGCCAAGCTCCTACC
>JAVBJR010000162.1:0-2556 GCA_031546965.1 Dysgonomonas sp. | reverse complement strand
GAGTTTGGTAATCAGCAAATTATTCAAGTGAACCTAACATTTTGTCGCCCTTCATTTCATGTTTATCTTGATTACAAAACACACTGCTACCATGGCATTCATTTCAATTGTGACATGTTCCTGTCTTTCACTTACATTTACAGCATAAGCAATTTAAAGCTTGTTACAGGGCTCGAAATATCAGGAAAAAATTGCATAGCAATAACTGCTAAGCAAAATACAATTTGAGTAGCAATAAATGTGTAGCAAATGGAAATGATTGACTAATTTAATTCAGAGAAACAAAAAAATAACAAAATTGTATACAGTTAGGCTGTAAGAATATAAAATGCGGGTATGTAGCGTACAGTTTTGGTTCATCATTTTATACTGTTTTATACATCATTTACCATTTCTGAGTCAGGAGTAACATCAGACTTGTCACTGTTTGTACTCAGAGTTTAGAGTTTGGTAGAGCGCTTTGATTTGCTGCTGTTTGTTTGCATCGCTGTCGATGCATCGCAACGACTGCGATGCAAATTTATTTTTGTATCGCGAACTTGAAAATTTGTGGGACAAATTGCGTTGCGATACCTAGGTTAGGTTAGGTTAGGTTAGGTTAGGTTAGGTTAGGTTAGGTTACATGCGTTTTATGGCGAATTCATTTGTTTGCACTCCCCTACATTCTAAATGGGGTGGGATAGAAATAAGGCCTTTGAATTAGGGCATAGCAGACTGGGTTTGGGATCGGAAAAATTGACCTAAAACATGACCTATAATGTACATGACCTAAAACATGACCTAAAATATAGATAACCTAAAAAATTTACTACAATGCGCATTACTGAATAGGACGGCCTGAAGTACAATCTTTGGGGGGATCGTCTAGGGGCCCTCTGGGCCCCCGGAAACCTATTGATAACTTCACCCTTGGTGGCAGCGAGCCGATCCTTGCAGTCCTACTTGCGGTAAATCCACTTTCGAGGACGTTACTCCGGGGCGATGGTTTTAGGGCCCTCTGCATCCCAAACTGTAATTCCAAACCCTATTCACAGCAGCGACGTATACCTTACGTTCTGGTAATCGAAACCCCATTCACAGCAGCGCCCTCTACCTTCAATCCCGTGAATCTAAACTCCATTAATATCAGCGCCCTCTATCCGGTTATCTGCACAACCAAAATGGAGGTTGACCATGAGCCTAAATACTGGCAACAACGACTGTTTTGGCGTACAGTCAGCGCAGCTCAGTCAGTAGAGTGCAGGACTGGTCAGTGTTTGTGTTTTCAAAGGTTCGATGGATCGAATCCTAGTTGATGGAACGTTTTTTTAAATGATACATTATCTTCATTTCTGTAATGCTAGTCGCTAATGTTAACATCTTTGTGTTTGTTATAGTTTTTCTATTCTTATTTTTCTTTAGTAATGACTTTGTTTTTTTTTTTGTTATTCGAATGTTTCTCCCATTTAACTGACTTGCATATTATCTGTCTTAACGTGCATTCTTTGTTTCTTTGAATGTTCTACATTTATCAAGCTGTCCGTGTTTGTTGTTTTAATTCGGATCTGTGTATGTCGGTGTTTCTGAATTTGCTTATGTATTGCTTATTTATTGCCTGCGTTACGCAACAGGGTTTTGATCCTGAGTCTAGCTTGTGCGAAGAAGTTTTGTAATTATTCAGCAGGATTACAATGGGTTTTCTCCGCATTTTTCGGGTTTACCCCCATGTTATAAGTAACACTTGATAATCTATAGAACCCGTTAGCACAACGATTTTTATTATAAATATTATTAGTAATATTAATTAAAACAGATGTTGTTAATGCCCGCAGTTAACTACGTAATGTAAATTATCTTACACAAAAAAGATTAAGTACGGAACGTCTAACGGTTAAATATGTTGATTTACAACGTTAATAATATTTTTTCATCTCCGCATCATACTTCGGCTTGAAAAAGGCGAGGTACCCGTACCGCAGAGGAACAGCTGTTTGCCGTGTGCGAGTCTTGGTGTCGATCTCTTCGCCAAAGTGGTCAATATGCTTGGTCAGGTGGTTTATAATGTATTCGAGGATGGCAGTGTATAAGGCGTTTGGGTTTAGGTGGGTCCGCAACAGGTCTTTATTAGGGCCTGCCTCCCACAATTCATCGCAGCCTGCTTCAAACGCCTACATGAACCCCGTCCCGACATTTATGCCTAAAGCGGCCACAGGAAAAGCGAAACCTTCGCAAGGTTTCCATTGTTTGTCGTCTTCTTCAGTCCAAGGCGTCTTTCTGTAATCAACCGTTGATGATTTGGTATTACCGCTGTCTTAATCCGCACCAGGCGGTTTTTTTGAAGGGGCACGTGTAGTTCTCGCAACCTGTGTACAAAACGTGTTGTTAGTGCCACAACCGTCAACATGTCCATACACACAGACAAATGAATAACCCCGGTGCAGTCGACGTCGTCGGGGCGATGAGGTTCGTTGTGTCCTTTTATTTTTTCTGCGTATTCCTGAAAATCCCCGTTGTCGTTTTCTGTGACGGCTGTGATTGTTGTCTCCGTCCGGGGACGTTTGGTCACGTGATCCGTCC
>JAVBJR010000205.1:0-2545 GCA_031546965.1 Dysgonomonas sp. | reverse complement strand
CATCCCAACTCGCTCAACTTCATCGCAATGCAACTTCGATATTTATTCAACAATAGGCACACTTCTCTGCGTTCCTTAGCTGTCGTTTGAGGTCCCATGTTTAGCTGGTCTTCATTAATAGGATCCCTCACTTCATCAACTTCTTCTTGAACCATATCTTCATTAGGAGAATCACCCTCTGGTTGGGTCACATCTTCGATTTCCACTTCTTCCTCCTTCATGTAGGAACCACGAATCATCAATTGGTTACAGTTCACCTTAACAACTTCATTGCTGTAGTTTGCCACTGGAATTGTCATCATCCCTGCTACTATTTGATAGGTTTCTCCTTTCGGCTCGCTGGTACTCACAACAATGCCATGGTCATCTACGTTCCCACTTGCAACTTGTATAAAGTTGACTTGCCTCAGTTTGATTTCGACTGCTTGAACTGCCCTCAATCTCGCTGACGTATTCCCTTCAGTCAAGTTAAATCCCTTCAGAAACTTCTGTACTATCTGTTCTTCATTCAAGAGAACTGTTGTCCCTTGTTGTCTTATAAGCGTGAAGCTTGGCTGATCAATTACATCGATGCCTACAATAACTTCAAGTCCTTGTATCACGTCGTCTTTCACGATGTACATCCTGGCCTGGTCAACGTAAACTCCATCAATTTTCAACTTCACAGTTGTCATGCCCAACAGCTTCTTCAATCCACCAATTCCTCGAACTACTTCTTCTTCTGGTGGCATCACACTCTTGCCCAATTTGGCAGCTAATGTCAGTTTCATCACTGAGTTCATCGATCCGGTGTCCAAAATCGCTGGGACTTCCATAGAATCATCAATTGTCACCAACTTGTATGTCACTGGTGTGGTCGCTTTTGATCTTGGCAGTTCCAGTGTATTCGCTTGCTTAACTTGCGTGCAATCTTTCGTACCATGGCCAGTTCGTTTACACTTGTTGCAATACTTTTCCCTTTTTGGCTGCGGACAATCTCTTGCTAGATGCCCTTCCTCGTAGCAATTGTAGCACGTGCCTCGACCTACTGGTCGCGATGCCTCACTTAGTGGTCTTGTCGCCGGCTCCTTCGCTGCTGGCTTCACATCGCTGCTTTGCATAGGTTGTTTCAGTTTCATCTTCCCCTTGGATGATACATCTGTTTTGGAAGGGTATCTCTGATTCCTCAGCTTGACAAAGTCATCGTAGCTTGCCATTTCGCGTATTAGTGCATTTACAGTTGAGGATCCTTTCGCTCTCATCGCAAAACTCAACTGTCTATCCCATAATCCATTGATGACTTCCCGGACAGCTTCAGCTTGCACAAATCCCAACCTTAAGCACAGCTTTTCTTTGTGCCTTACATAGAGGGTTCTATCTTCATCTCGTCCCTGAACTCGATTCTCCATCTTTCGCCATGTGTCAGCTCTAGATCCTGTCTTCAGAAAAGCATCACCAAATGCACTTTCCCATTTGTTCCAGGTAACAGCTTTGGATCCTACAGCCTTGTGCCAATCCTTTGCAGCATCCTTGAGTTTCACACTTATCATCGCCAATCTGGTCTCTTCTGACCAATCGCTCAAGTTTGCAACAAGCTTGAAATGTTGTACTCATTCAATTGCTATACTTTCATCTTCAGTGCCATTGAAGTAGTCCTACGTAGCTGATACATCCGGCTGAACCCTTATGACTGGAGTACTTGCTCCCTCTCGCGAAGATCTTGCTAACATTTGTATAATCTGTGAATTCTGTTGCAGACACTTTGCCAAAATTGAAGTCAACTCCAAGTTCTCAGCTGGGTCTTCTCCTGCTGAATTTGCTTCAGGTCTATCTTCTAGAGTTGTAGTCATCATTTAAGTCTAGGGTGTGGTCTGCCTTGATTCAATATTTTCTTCTTAAATACGGGTAAATCCTCATTGACTAATGGGAATATCCCACTTCTGACTTGTAAGCTCACAAGTTTACAAGTGTAACAAAACGATTTAATAAAGATTGACTCTGGATCGTCAGTTCAAACAATAATTGACAATCTCCTTTGTCTTTAATGTAAGCCTGAAAACTTCGCAGGTTACGCAACATTCACTCAAGTTTCACTTCACAATTTGTAAGCTTAACCTTCAAAATTCTCGTACACAACTTCAGTTCAACATCAGACCTAATTTAACATCAAATAAAATAACAAGTTCGCTAAACAAGTCATTTCCCTCTAAATAATCTACTTACAGTTGGGTTTTGATCATCAGGTGTCTCCTCGTCAACTTTAGGAACCCAACTGTGTAGACAAATCGCATTTGCACGACCTATCTTACCCCTTAACCCCTAGATGGCGCCACCAGACTAATGCTTGGTCCCCACTTGGTGCGTTTGCGGTGCGGGCCACGTCGGATGACGTCACTATCGCAACTGTGCCACTGAGTGGTCGCAGGACGGTGCCCACTGCTGCGTTTTGCGGCACGGCTCACAACAACTCGTAATTGGTGGGGAATACCAGTAGCCACGCCCACAATGGTTTGATTGGCCACGACGGTGAAGATGCACCGGATTTTTACATATGCTGTGTACTCGG
>JAVBJR010000443.1:0-2667 GCA_031546965.1 Dysgonomonas sp. | reverse complement strand
CGGGTGGTGACATCACAGCTAAAATCGAATTTTCCTATTGGTTGGCTGACCTCAGCCAATAGGTGATATTCCTGAACCATGGCCTCACACAGCAGCTAGGCGGTCTTAACTCCTGTTAGTATACAACTCCTTGGTCACACCATATTATCATGCAAACATTGTGTGACGAGTGTAGTTAATGTTAGGCGAATATAGTGTGATGAAAATACTGTGACGAATATAATGTGACGAGTATTGTGTGTCCAAAAAGGCGCTGAATAATGTTTGGCTATTAAATAGTGTGACGAATAGTATGTGACGACTTGGTATTTTTGACATTGTGTGACGAAACAAACCTGTGACGAATAGTGTGTGACGAAGTGTGTGTGACGAGTATTGCATGATGAATAGTTTGTGACGAGTAGTGCATGGCGAATAATGTGTGACGAGTATTTCGTGACGAAAAGTGTGTGACGAGTAGTGCATGATGAATAGTGTGACGAGTATTTCGTGACGAAAAGTGCGTGACGAAAAGTGTGTGACGAATGGTGTGTGACGAGTATTTCGTGACGAAATGAGTGTGACGAGTATTGCGTGACGAATAGTCTGTGACGAGTATTGCATGTTGAATAGTTTGTGACGAGTATTTTGTGACGAAAAGTCTGTGACGAGTATTTCGTGTGACGAATAGTGTGTGACGAGTATTGCATGATGAATAGTGTGACGACTAGTGCATTATGAATATATTTTGAAGAGTATTGTGTGACGAATAGTTTTGTGACAAAGTGTGTGACGAGTATTGCGGGACGAATAGTTTGTGACGAGTAGTGCATGATAAATAGTTTGTGACGAGTATTTTGTGACGAAAAGTGTGTGACGAGTATTGCATGATGAATAGTTTGTGACGAGTATTTTGTGACGAAAAGTGTGTGACGACTTGATCATGACAGGATATTGTATGACAACGGATGTGACGAAAGAGACCTGTGACGAGTATTGTTTGAAAAAATATCGCGTGACGAAAAGTATGTGACGACTTGGTATTATATGACAGTGTGTGACGAAGCAAACCTGTGACGAATAGTTTGTGACAAGTATTGTGTGATGGATAGTGTGTGACGAGTATTGTGTGACAAATATTTGCCAGATAACATGCATTTGAAATTTAGATGGTGCAGTTGTTTGCACCTGTGGCCAACAGATGGCGCTGCTCGAGCAAAGCAATCCCGAAACCGAGTTATAAAACCGCATCTGCATAATTGTTTTCGTTGATTGAACTTAGTTAGCACCTGAACCCCTGATACTAAAGAGTAGGCTACATATAGTAAACGCAATGTAAAGTATAAAATTTTGACTTATGAAACTGATGAAATCCAACCAATAGGCTGATGAATAAAATAAAAACATTTCACCATTTAGGTTATTGTGCAACGGTGATTGTAAATGAAGCAATCGAATTATGATTTGCATATTGCACATATGACAAAACGGATGTGACGAAAGAGACCTGTGACGAGTGCAGTTTGAAAAAACAGTGTGACGAAAAGTATGTGACGAATAGTGTGTGACGACTTGGTATTATATGGCCGTGTGTGATGAAAGCTTGAAGAATAGTGTCGAATATTGTGTGACGAATAGTGTGTGACGAGTATTGTGTGACGAATAGTGTGTGACTAATAGTTTTGTGACAAGTATTACGTGACGAATAGGTTTGTGACGAGTTTTACGTGACGAGTATTGCGTGACCAGTATTATGTGACGAGTATTGCATGACGAATAGTGTGTGACAAGTATTACGTGACGAATAGTTGTGACTAATAGTGTTGTGACGAATTGTGTGTGACAAGTATTGTGTGACGAATAGTATGTGAAGTGTTACGTGGCGAAAAGTGTGACGAGTATTACGTGACGAAAAGTGTGTGACGAGTATTCCGTGACGAATAGTGTGTGACGAGGACTGCGTGACGAGTAGTGTGTGACAAGTATTGTGTGACGAAACAGATCTGTGACGAATTATTTCAATAGTATGTTACCAGAATGCATGTGACGATTTGAACAATGATTTGATGGGTTTCCATTCGTCAAATAATCGTCATTGCCCAAAACACGTGACCAAGAGATAATTTGCAATGAAATTGACCTTTTTCAGTAGCACCGCCTTTTTCCAATATGGAGGCCTTAGTTGGGATAAAGCTGCAAACTGGTTGGCAGAAAACTAGTTTATCCACTTCATCCCAACTAAAGACGCCATTTTTAATTGGTTTTTAACCCAATGGCTGCTTACTGAAAAAGGTTAATTATTATAGGAAGTTTCCTAACTCCATTGTTAGAAGCGCTATTGTTGCCCATTGTATATATGAATTCATTGGGAAGGTTTCAAACTCCATTGCTAGAAGCGCTATTGTTGCGCATTGCATATATAAAATCATTGGGAAGGTTTCTAACTCCATTGCTAGAAGCGCTATTGTTGCGCATTCCTCGTATATATTATTTCCCATGCTAGCCAAAAATGCAGGCAAAGCCAAAGGTGATAAGATAAATACGAGATATTTTTATAATCATTTATCAAATGAAAGTCGGGCAAAGTGCAGTGAACGGGTCACGTGACACCTGTGTATTATCATTGGGATGGATTATGAGGGGTGGAGCAAGATGGCGTTTGCAGACGCTGGAATGCACATTGGCTAT
>JAVBJR010000171.1:0-3277 GCA_031546965.1 Dysgonomonas sp. | reverse complement strand
GCATCTATGCTTCGCGTAACTCTTTCCATTGTCAGTTCCAACCACAATTTCCCTTCGTCTTCGTCTTGATCATCCTGATAGAGAGCGAACAATCTCTTGAAAACATAGCCTTTTTACCCAATCATACAAAAGATCAAACATCCCGAAACATCCTTACCACGCTCTGAATTGGCAGAAGTTTTGCGCCATCCTTTATATTCCTTTCTAGAATGGCAAGTAGCCTGACTAGTCTCTCAGGAGGAACCTGTTCCATGGCTCCTAATGCTTTAAGCTTTGCCGCTTCACCACACAGTTCCGCAAGTTGGTATTTAGGTATTAACGCCTCGGCCGGAACTTCACCATCTTCATCTATGATTGAAAAATCACATTTAGTTTTGTATCTGTAAATGCACAAATGCACTCAATAACAAATTTAGGAGTATTACCAAGATCCGCATTCAAATCAAGATCCTCGGCACAGTCGAAAATTAACTCTAATGTACTTGTGAATTTCTTGAATGTGTTCGTTTCCATTAATTCTGCGATGAAAGGAAACACGATATTAATTTTCTAATTCAGACACACAACATCAAATTCCTTGGTTAAACAAAGCATGACTTAGTCCACTTCACAGTAATTATTTACTAAATCATCATCTCAATTTGTAAACTTACATTAATACATTAAGATACATATAAAATTTAATTTTAGTTAGGTTAATCTGAAACATATTAGAGACACATGAATGTTTACCTAATTTATTGGCAACAGTTTCAGTAATCACTAATGTTACACTTAAAACGTTTATAAATTACTGCTATTGTAGCAACAATAGCAACGTTTTACATCTTTACCTTCGGAAGAGAGCTGTATATCAGGAGCTCCTCTCTTTGATTTATCTTTTTTCGGTTTCTTCTTTGAGGTTGAAGGCATAGGTGACGGCAAAGCATCTACAAAATTTCGTACAAATCACCAATAAGTTGTAGAAAATATTGATTATTTTATCGTTAATCAAACCGAGCCTATTGACATCACGCACCTTCATCCGACACAGGAGCAGCAGCCACCTCTGCTCCACTGTCAGAAGGAGATTCCACGTAACTTGTGCAAGTACTACTCCTCTTTCTCCTTTTAACACGATCCATGACACCTGAGCTAGCTCCAATCAGCAGCCCATCATAAGTAGGTTCCGGCATGTATTCTTGATCCTGTGTAAGTCGTCGCTTCTTAGACATGAACTTCCCTAAAAGCACAATGGAGGCTTTAATATTTTTTTCCATTGTGAGTCGGTCACAAATTATTCTCAATACCCTTTTTAAATCTATCCCTCTCTCGCATCTTATCTTTGTCTTTGTCTTTTCGCTTCTGCTTCTCCGAAAGTGGTTCATCCTCTGAAGAATCAGAATGATAGTTTGAACCTTGGAGGAGTCTACCGTCAACGCGGCTCGTCGCTCGTGGCGAAGCTCTTGAATCCTTCGAGCTACGATTGCTGTTCAGATCTAGATTAGAACAAAAGTCTAAAATTAGTAACACATTCATATTTTCTATCGCAACACATCATGACACAAACCAGGCTTTTGTGGAGCTTTCAACGTGAACTCCTTTACACTTCTTTGCGCCAGTGCTTGCTCCTAAAGAAAACCCAGTTAAAAATTGAACTTCCACAGCACAATAACCATTCACCAGGTCATGCAAAGCAGATACTCGTCCCCATATGTCAACTTCTGCAAATCCCATGCATAAAACCATTTAAACTTAACGTTACATTGCAACCAAATATCCACACGAGATAAAAAAAACAAACACTTTCCGCAAATCATCATATATCTTAATATTAGTTTACAAAATGACACTCTTATATTGTGAAAAAGCCATAACCCATGCGATGTCAATCCAATTCCAGTAACTGGTAAAACATTTCGCACAAGAATGTATTACAATACCTTAATTATGAAGGAAAGAAAAAGAAAGATGTCTACGTACTTTCCGCGCAATTACCTCTTCTGTGAGCTTATTGAGTATAACCACTGGTTCTCCATGCGAGGAACGTCTCCTGGAGGTCAGCGGAATTGGTCGTTTGCCACCATCGCAAGACACCGGTTCTGTTTTGCACCTCTCCAAAATCTCTTGCGAAGTATTGCCGGGGGGATGCACTTTTTGTACGGGGATATTGGGAGCTTGTAACGGAAATGCTAGAAAGTAAAAATAGTATTTGTTACGAAGGAAAAGCAGTCAATACAATTATTATTAATATTCATTATAACCACAAATCAACAGCTTCAACAAATTAAATCGCTTACACACAATCCCCATATAGAATTTACCTTGTGACTTTGATTGAGCTCCAGGACTCGTTGATGGTGAACTGGGCTCTTGCTTCACATTTACAGCCGTAATGCTTCCATTCCATTGGGATAACCTTTGCAATGCATCGGGACCTAAGACAAAACCATGGGAAACTTCGTTATATTTTGATCACAGCACCAATTATAATAATACATTTCCATTTTCTCACCCCTTGCCAACATCCCTTGATCTGGCAGATGAGATGCAAAATTTTGAAACTGGTCTTGAAAATTGGCCGACATTGCGCCACTTTGTGCACAATTCGGTGGAAATGACGGGCTCTCGCACTTGAGCTGCACATCGCTCATCCGAGAGGGTGAAGGTTGCTGATCCGACTGAACAGTGCATCTTGCCGGCAACGAAGTCAGACCAGACATCGACACGGATGCCGAAGATCCAGGAGAAGTGGAAAGCGTGGACGTGTCACTGGGCGAATGAACGTGACTGCCATCAGCTACGGTTGGAGGAAACGCTCCTGAAGGCAATGCTTGAGACAGTGAGGATTGCTGGACACGATGGCTTGTTGCGGCAACCAGCGCAGGTTGGCACCACTGTTGTTGGATGTTCGCTCTGGTTGTCGACGTTGTGAGAAACGTTGGAGCCGATGTACTTAAAGTCTGGATGGTTGATGAAGGCGGTGGGAGGGAAGAAGCCAAAGTAAGAGGTGGTTGGGAGGAGTAGGGACTTCCTTGCGGCTGATAATGTCCCGGACTGCCTTGCGAGGGACAGCTTCGGGTCACGCTTGCCGCCGGGCTGTCTTGCGGAGTGTAACGCGCCGGACTCAGCTGAGAAGTGTACGGTGAGACGTGAGGGGAAGGATATGGTGAATACTGTGCACAATTCGAGTTGGATGCGTTGGATGGATAAGGGGATGGATGGGTGTAGAGTTGGGCAATTTTCACCGGCTGTTGTTGCTGTTGCATTGGTGACAACACTGAAAGAAACAGTAATA
>JAVBJR010001044.1:0-4186 GCA_031546965.1 Dysgonomonas sp. | reverse complement strand
ATATTAAGAAGAATAAAGATTGGTCATCTCCTTGCATTTTGGACACAATGAAACCGTTTGCGGCAGTTTGCTGAGATATATGTGGAAACTGTCATGTCAGCCTCCATGAACAACACCATGTGCTCCTCAGCTAGCAGTTATTCAGCAAATCTGCGACAAAATGCGAAAAAATAACCATATTTGCAAGCAAAATCGCTTATATTATTTATTTTATTCACTTCTGCAAATATTGTCAACATGGAGCATATTTTCCATCCACACCAGCACTTCGGTCCTCCAGCAGTCAAACCAATCGGAAGGCATTTTATGGTTTCAAAGTTGACCTTGGAATGACTACTTAGCTATCCTGCATGCATATGAATGATTCCAGATTTTCTAATGCCCTGATCGTGTGTTATAATAATAATAATAATAATCCTAGTGCTAACGGGTTCTATACACTATCAAGTGTGTTAATCTGGGGGCCCCTTCCTATCCCATTCATTAACTTCACATGCAAGCAAGCGTGCTAACCCGTAGTCCGTAGACCCATATGGGTTGCACGCAAGCATTTTTAATGTACAATTTTGAGGGCCCACAGTGAATCCCTATGAAGGTATTCTAGTTAATTAGAAGATGGGGGAAACCGGAAAACCTGGAGAAAACCCATCGCAAGCTGGCAGGATAACTAGAAAACTCCTTTGCACAAGCTAGACCCAGGATCGAACCCGGGTCCACAGAGGTACAAGGCGAGTGCTCTAACCACTGCGCCACCAGCCGCCCTCCCTGATCGTGTGTTTGAAGTTCCCCAAAGTGCACATGAGCAAATGATCCCTAACGAGTTCATCATGTTCCCATGCTTCTTTTGTTATTTGCGTTGATTTCACAAGACTCGATCAACCAGTATGAATACCAGGTCTTTCCTTGCTTATTGAACTGTGTTTCCAATACTATAATGTACTATGTTCAGTGTGAATATTGTGATACGTATACATACATTTTTAACATGCATTCTAACGATGTTCAGTCCACATCTGTGTACATACCTTGTTGGCCGCATCAACCAGAGATTGCTTCCCACATAAACGTCCAGTCATCTACAAAAAGAAATAACAATTATCAGCATTTCTAAAAAACACTGGGCAAAAAGCTTATACAGTTAAACCTGTAAAATTGACCACCCTTATATTTAGACTACCTATCCTGTAATTTCACACCATGATAAGTCAAATTAGGAATAAGCCTGAAGCAAGAATGTATTTGCAATTCCTGGTCATTGGGGTATGTTCTGACATCATTGGCCGATACTGACCTGCTGTTGGCTGCCAAACTTCCTCCAGATTTGTGCTTTTTACCCCACACTGCATTACTTTATCATTTTAATTCTTGCTGCCATTATTTGCAGGTCTGTGTGTATATGTTACCGTCATTCTGCCAAACCCGGCAATCTGCCGAACTGATGTCACTATGCAGTAATCATATGTTGTGACGCTTCCATCTGGCACATTAAAAACCCAACCTAACTTAAACTAACTCACTAAACTATCACAGTCCCACAAGCAATTAAAAAATTCGTGGAAGTGGGAGAAAAATGATATTTACGCATTTCACGTTTTTTCGTTTTATACGCTTATCGTGATGTGACGTCATATGACGTCATATTCCTGCAGATTGCCGTCTATTAACATGGTTGTTAACATATATACGAGGGACCAATAGTGGTTACATTTGAAAAGGAGAAGCAACAGGAACAGGTGCTGCAGGAGAAACACAAGTTGAAAAGAACAAAAATCTCCATTGATGAGGATTTTTCAGCGAAGTTGCTAGTGGAAAGGAGATTGTTCGATTGTGAACAAGGAGCGTGCACAAGGCAGAAGGGCACGAGTGTGGTTTAATAAAGTGGGGATCGAAGGGCAGCTTTACCAGTGGAGTAAGGATAACCAGAAGTTGATGATAGTGGAGGGATAGAAACAACAAAACCAAGAGATAAGTGGCAACTAAGGAGCAAAGAAACACGGACAATAATAGCATGGAATGTGGTGGGGGTGAAGAATAAAAATAGAGTTTTGGGATAATGTTAAGCAATATGATTTTATAACATTGACGGAAACGTGGGTGGAAGGGGAAGATTGGGAGAAGTGGAGCAAGAAGATCCCAGAGGGTTTTAAGTGGGAGAAGGTGGATGCGCAACGGATACATAAAAAAGGAAGAGTGGCGGAAGGGTTGATATTTGGAGTACGGATAAATAAAAGAATAACAAATGGGGTATTTGTGATAAGCAATAATACAAAAAAGTGGGAAGGGAAATGTGGGGAGGAAAAGTGGAGAATTGTGGCTGTGTATAATGTGTGTGGATGGGAGAAATTACTACAAGAACTTATGGAGATAGGGAAGGAAGAACATGTGAATCTTTTGGTGTTGGGGGACATGAACGCACAGATGGGAGAGAAAGTGTTGATACTGAATGGCGGGAGTGAGCAAGAGAGAGAATCCAAGGATCAGATCACAAATGGAGACGGAGAAAAGATGTTGCAATGGGTAGCAGAGGAAGGATTGGTAGTCCTGTATGGGTGGAAAAATGGAGATGAAAAAGGAGTGGACATTAGTGGCAGAGAGAGGAAATTATATAATAGATTCTGGTATAGCAAATGGGAAGGTGGAGAGAGAGAGTTGATAGCACTCTGGGTAGGGGAGAGGACAGAATCGGAGCATATGCCGATAACTATGGGGGAAGTGGGAGAAAGTAAGGAACAGGGATCACAGGGAAGAGAGTGGGGAGGAAGGAGGAGGTATAGATGGACAGAAGTGGGAAGATTTAGAAAGAATTTAGGGGAGAGGCCTGTTATTATGGCTTTGATGTGTCCAGTCCTGTGAAAAAGAACCTTGCGATGTTGCATTATTAATCAAATGAATGGGAGCAAAATGGCAACTGGCAAATTACCTGCAGTTGGGCGGACATTTTCAAGTTGGTTTAGAAAAACTCGAACCACATTCACTTGTGTTTAAATAAATTTGGTAAATACATCGGAAATAACATAAAATGAGCACAAATCCTAATGTTGCAAGAGATTTATTTTGTTCTCTTGTAGATAAATGGCAATAAAATATTGCAAAATATATATTATTTTAATTTGCAGAGAATAATTTAAAATCGATAGATGCATACCTGTATGGTATAGTCTAGTATGGTATAGCCTAGTTCACATGGAAACATTAGTTTTAATTGTAATTTATATAAATGCACTAAAACAAAACAACTTGTACAACTTGAATTTCTATATTTGATAAACAAGAATGCATAATGGATGAATTCACAGAAATGCAAATTTTTGCAACTTTACGGGGTTAATTAAAAAAGTGAGGCAGTATATTTTTAAAAATATAACTTTTTGTTTAAAAAAGTGCGTACATCAATACCTTTTCCAGCATTATCACATACTTTGTTGCAAGGTTTGCATTCAAAAAGGAACACAAAACACAACCCGTGTAAAATTAAAATACATTGTACTCGATGTTTTGCTCAAGATTTTGCACAAAATCACATTTTTCGATCATGTCCAATTTTAAATTAAGACAAAAACGTGGTAAAGAGGATCGGACGCCGGGGATTGGGCGCCGCAATGTAGGCGTGGCGTTTTGGGTGCAAATTTTTTTAAATGCTTACATGGTGTAAAATTCACAAAAACACAAATCTGTACGAAATTTATGTAATACTATATGTAATATACAGAATTGTCACTAGGCCATCCTGATGAAATAAATTATTATCCCAGAATAAACTTTTATATGAAATTCAAAACATCACCATAAAAATTTATGTTAAATATGTATTAACAAGAGTGGATAGTATGCCATTTTCCATTCGCTCCATTGTTGGAACAATGAGCTATACAACCCCCGGCAAAAAGTGTTTGAACGCCATGCATCGTTTTGAAAATGCCATCTATTGTGCTGTTTTAGCCAAAAACAGTGATGAGGTACTCAAATTAAAAATGCAGACACTATTGAGGTGGCGTAACATTCATTATTGAACATTAGTTTGTGACCCTGATGTTAGCAGGAAATGTGCAAAATATTGTAGACTCTGACCCCACCTTGGAAATAAGTATTGAAACACAGGATATCTTGGAAATAAGTGTTTGAACATTGAACATTTCCCAATTATATTGCTTTCTTAGAATGTGGCAAATATTTGGATATATAAAGG
>JAVBJR010001059.1:0-8185 GCA_031546965.1 Dysgonomonas sp. | reverse complement strand
AATACAATGCTGGTAAGAGATTCAAAATCGAATTAGCCATTCAAAGGAACTGAGCAAATATGTGTGGTTTCGGTCTCTGTAGTCTGCTGATCGAAGTTATATATTGAAGAGTGTAGGAGTAAAACCTATAGTTGGATTTTCGCTAACCTGCAATTTTCCAATGTTAAAGGAGAACTAAGCAGGTTTTTGACATACCAATTTTCTTCAATAAACATGAAGATGAAGTAAAAAGAAACTGTTTGTCACTTCCCGTTTCGTAATACGACAAATATTGGCTTAGATATCTTAAGAAATCTGAGCTATGACGTAGACAGAAAGAGGCGTGGTTTGGGGGACTCGCGGGACTCCTCCATGCTAAATTCGGCAAAATTGAACGTTTTGCCTCCGATTACGTAATTTTTCGCTGGCGCAAATCGCAAATCGCACTGCGAATAAATTTCAGAAAATTTTTCTAACATCGCGAACGTGTTTTCTGACATGTTTTCAGCTACTGGACAAAGTTTCAGGGGGGGTTACAAAACCAGTTCAGTTCTCCTTTAATGTAAACACATTTCTGTCAGGTTTTCTCACAAAACGCAGTGGCATTTATAAATAACAAACAGGATATTAATGAAAATTTAACAATGTGTGCCCACCGATTGTACCTTCAACCTCTAGAGCGGATTTGTTCAACAATGCAGCCGTATTTAAACAATAAATGTTGAACCACCGAAGTTCGGCAAGGCTGTATGCATTTTGAGCACCCCCCCCCACATTCCGAGCTGCCAAAAATGCCCATCGCAAAACAGGTGAGGCGCAGGTAACGCCCGTCGCATGCTAGCACAGGGCCTATGGGCGATCCATACTCTCCCCTTTATCCACTCTTGATATTATCCATATGGTATGTCCACCACGAATTTTTTTGTTTTGTATTACTTTCATAACGTGCAGCGCTGCAGTTAGGATGATAGCCCTGTCGACACCCCTGTTCTAGCAAGTGAGGAGGTATTTAAGTGGGTGGTGTTGACAATGTCACATGTGGTTGTAGTGGCTAGTTTATCAATGAATGGGCCAGTGTTTGTTTGGGTACTGGGTCGTGGGCCGCTAGTTTCACATAATGGTTAGGATTTGCGTTACTAGTGATGACTGGACAGACTGGTACAGGAACATGTAGTATGTTGATATGATGGTAATAAATATGGTGTTGAATTAAAACTTGAGTCACCGGTTAAATGAATACAGGAACTTGCCCCTCCCCTCTATTCAGATGTGTTTTCAATGGATTCCATAGGCTGTTCATTATTCAAGCAAAAATAGTGATGCAATTGTATTAGGGCCGTCGTGGTTTTTATACCAATTAGTAAAGTTATCAGAAATGTGGACTGGCATGTACTGTCTGCGGTCAACATGTCACCTGTATGGCACACGTCTGTACCAAAACATGCTAAATGCCTACTTGCTATACAGGTGGCTTAACCACTGCACACCCTCCTAGCCTGTTATAGCCTCTCAGTACAGGCCGAAAAACAAAAAAATAAACAAACTTGTATGTGTTACAACTAGTTGTTGTAATAAATTTTTAAAAAATAAAAGAAATGAAGTTATAGTTGCAATCATTCTTTGTGTGGTCCAAATATCATGGGGTGTTACAAAACCATGTCAGTTCTCCTTTAAAGTTTGATGACATTTGAAGCATAGCTGCAGTAGAACGCGTGATAAACAACGGATTGCAACGAACATCACAAGACACCAGAACCTATGGCATGTTCAAACATCATTTATTGCAAGTACCACATCACAATACATGACGTGTAGCAGTCATGCGTGTTGCAAACCTCTGTGTCAAAAATTTGTGAAATTAGTATTTTGTGTGTGCGGAATGAAGTATCGGTGTTGAAATGTTTACCTTTCCCACGTGGTTAGCGCATCACGACAGGTCTTCCATGACTAGCAATCAGCATGGTAATCACGGGCAAGTTCTTGAAGTTTATCAGAAGTGACAAGCTGAAATTCACATCTGTAAGCTGCATCGGCCGCAGAAGACAGGGCAGAACAGAGCTTGTGTACATGATCTGCTGCATCTTTCATTTTTTGCCAAAGTATCATTGTTTGAACTGATTCATTCTGAAATTAGTGGGGTTAGTAATCATGGTTTGGTAATTGGTGTACATTTATACAAGTGCAATGTTGTTTACCTGGCGGCTATACCTGGGTCTTCTATTGGTGTGATATGGCCTTTGTGCGACATGGTGGAGACATGGCGTACTGCTGGTAGTTGTGCGACCATTATGCTGAGAGCGATGGTGGTGGTGGTTGGCATCGCGGTTGGAATGTGTGGAACCGCGTTGTTGGGCATGATGTTCATGCCCCTGTGTATGAACTGGCTGTGCGGATAAAGTTAGTTCACGAATGCTTTGGTTTAGATGGCCTGGGTCATGCTGCGGTTCTGGCTGGAGGAATGATCACAAACATGATGTGAATTACAGTGATGACACAAGTGATGTTCGGCTAGTAGTTGTTGGACGCTGTTATTGTTATTGTCATGGAAAGGCATGCATGAAGGCAATGAAGGTTGCACATGACACCAGTAATACCCATTGGGTGTGTCATGTGTTTTGAAAGTGATGAATTTGGTGTTATGACTTATTGGGGCAAGGATTTGAGGAGGTGAACTGTGAAATTTAGGATGATGTACTCATTTTTTAGAATAGTGATTGTAATGGGTTTGCGACGTGTTTGGATTAAGTAGGAAGGCAGGTGCTGTTCGCCTCCAAGACGGCCCTCAGTTGTTGAACCAATTGGAAACAAGGTGGAAATGTGTGTGACTGTCATTGATTGACATGTGTTATGAATGTTAAAAATTGGTTGATTGTTGAAATTGTGACCTTTGTTTTAATTACTGTAATACATGTTGAGCAGTGAAAAACATTGCTGTGTTGTTATGAATTGGTTGAACAATGGAGACCATTTTTGGAGAGGAAGTTTACATGCGTGCATACTGAGAGAAAACCTTGCCAGTGTGTGTCTCCGCTATGGACACATAAGTACGGAGGGTACATTGCAATTGTGCAGTGCATGCTATCGATAGACAAGTACAACGGGGTCGATTGCAATGGTGCAGTGCATGTAAAAGAAACGACATGGTTGAACGTTGGCAAGAAATAAACAAAGTCCAATTGTGATACAAGCTCATGGAATGGCAAATTACTGTGTGCTCACAGTGGTTGGTTGGTGGCATCCCATTGGCGGTGGAGACAGTGATATGCTGCCTGATGATGGATGTGGAATGAACTGTTGTGTGGGAGAAATGTGAGGAAGTGTTAAGAGTTGCTTTAGGATATAAGGATTAATGTGGTTTGTTAAATAATGGCGTACTGGATGACAATGATTTGCAGGACAATTACTTTGATATGTTGTTATTTTTAATTATGGTGATATTTAATACGTAATTACTGTAATAATGTATTGGTGATTATTTTTGAATTGTTTGTGCTTGTGATATGTGTGTGGGTGGTATTGATGTTGAAGTGTGATGGGTTGGGATGACGAATTGTGTGCGGTTTAAAAATGATGGTATGTGATGATTTGAAAATGAATTTCATGTTTATTTACAAATGATGTAGGTGAATGTAATGGGGAAAAGTACGTAAATACAATACATACCGAGGTCTCCTGGCGGAAATGTGTAATTAAATACGAAGGAAGTTGTTGTGAAAGTCCGAGAAAATGTGTCCACGTGGGGGAAACTGCCAAGGAAAAGTGGATGAAACGCGGCAAAAGTTGCGGTAATGGGTGAAAGTACGGAATGAGGATAGAATATTATGCGGGGTGGTATACGTCCAGACCGCACCGAAATGTGTGAAGTGTGTACTGTGTTGTGTGGGTTGTAGGACATTCGGACATTGAGGATGAAAAATAAATAACACTACACAGAACAATCCAGTTTCCAATTCCGAAAAACATAATTTTTTTCAATTTGTCATCTATACAAATGCAAACAGACACCCTAAAAATCTATTATAAATTGAAAAAACCCATTCTAAATTTCAAAAACCAATTAGAAACTGCAAAAACGTATAAAATCAAAACTTGAAAGTGTCGTACATGGAAAATGAATCACAATCCAGCAAACAATGCCCTTCAAAAAAAAAATGAATCGTTGCAACCTGATAACGTAAATAAACTCCCTAAAAACCGATTATAAACTGGTCAAAACCGATTATAAAATCAAAACAGTATTGCCAACTTCAGGATAAACATTATAATTATGTCTTAGTAATTTTTATCAATTTCTAAACGTTTGTAATAATTGTACATGAGGTTTTTGTGAATAAGCAGTTTTTAAGTAATTGTATTTGTTAACAACGTCACCTGGTAACAAATTACAGAACGAACGGTAGTGCACTTTCAGCAGCTTTTATCAACTGTTTATGACCTATTTACGTTTTTGAAACATAACCGTTGTTTGCTAGTGGTGTCGGGATACAAAGGGCCACCATGTTTATTTTTATTGTAATCCTTTTTTGTATGTGCAGTGAAATAATAAAAATTACACCGAATTGTAAAATGGAATGTTAATTGAAGAAAATGTATGAAATTAAAGGCGAATAAACTAAAATACAATGTTGAATAAGTAAAATGAAATGAAATATAATATAAAGTGGAATAAAATAAATGTAATGAAATAACAATGGAATACGATAAGTGAAATGTTATAGATGAAATGAAATTACTATTTTAAAATAAATCCATATATTAAGTTGATAAAATGAAATAAATACATACATACAATTAGTAAAATTCTAGAAGATATTGCAATGAATAAAATAACTAAATGCTAATAAATAAGATAAACGAAATGAATTTAGTAAAATTGTTATGTAGCAAAATAAGATATGAATAAATACAATAAAAAGTAATAAAACAAAATAAAATATGATGAATAAATGAAATAAGTAAAATAAAGCATACATGCATAAAAGAAATGCATGAAATGAGATTAGTATGAAGTGAATACGTAAATAAAAATCGTAAAATTAGTAAAGTAAAATGATTACAATGAATAAAAAAATAAGTGAAAGAAATGTGAATGAATATAACTTGAATAAAAGAAATGTAGAAAAATATTATTGAAGGAGATGGATACCTGAAATAAGCTTAGGCAAATGAAATATGGATAAACACAATAAACAGAAAGAAAATGAGATGAAATATTAAGCAATAAAATAAATGCATGAAATGAATGCATGAAATGAAATAAGCAACAAATTGAATTAGTAAAATGAAATGATTAAAAATTATGAATAAAATTAGTCATATATGATTGAAGAAGATCAATGAAAGACATTTGGAAAGGTGTAGTAAAATAAAATAATGAATAAATAAAGTGAATGTAGAAAAATGTAGTAAAATAAAATATCAATAAATACATGAAAAACGGTAATGAAGTGAAATGAAATATGAAGAAATGAAATAAGTGCATAAAATGAAAGTAATGACAAAATCATTAAAAATATAATATTACAATTAATAAAAAAGTAAAATAACATGTGAATAAAAGAAATGCATGGAATGCAATTACTAAGCAAAGAAAATAGTAAACAATTAAATTAGTAAATCATAGTGCGTTGCGATTCGTGCGATGCGTTACAGTGCCAGTCACGGTTTGTTTGGTCAGTTACGCTGCGTGATTTGCCACATGCGTTTTGATGTCCAAGTTAAGTTGCATGCGTTATGCGTTACATTACGTGCGTTGCGTTGCATCACAGTGTCGGTTATGGTTTGTGTTTTGTCAGTTTCAATGCATGTTTTGCAGGTTACGTTACGTTACGTTGTGCGCTGCATTACGTGCGTTGTGCGTTGCATTACAGTGCCAGTCACGGTTCGCTTTGTCAGTTGCGCTGCATGATTTGCCAAATGCTTTTTAATTTGTAAGTTGCGTTGCATGTGTTATGCGTTACATGACGTGCGTTATACGTTACATTACGTGCGTTGTGCGCTACATTACATGCGTTGCGTTACTTACGTTGCATCATATGGCAAGCCAGACTGGAAAAATTTATGCGTTCGGTAACGCCTGCCAATCTGGTTCACGTGAAGCAGTCCAGATTACGTGTACGGAGACGGACACGCGTTAGACCTGACTATGGTAGGCCAAAGCATTCACAATTTTGTATTTGCCGTCGTTTTTGCGATAAACCTACGTACAGTATCTACTAGAGCCTATGGAATAAATACCGCTTTCCTCCCACACCTTTGGGTTTTTGTTTATTGTATTAGTTTAGTTATAGTTAGTTTATTTGAACTTGGACGAATATTTGAAGTTAGGTTAGGTTTTCAAGCGCCAGAGACGAGATTCGTTAAAGTAGGCTTATCGCGAAAACGACTATATGGAATTTCGAAAGCAATAACAATTTTTGCCTGTAGCTTTTAATTACAGGTGTATATAATGTACAAATTATTGCATTTGACCAGCATGATACGGAAATTGATGGCAAAGAAAATGATGCAGCGACGATCCTCGAGGATTAATTATGAAGATGATCGAAGTCGCATAAAATTTCCAGCAGCTAATATATTAAAATATTGAATCGAATTAATTAAAATTTTTGTAGGTGACAATTTGCTGGGTACGTTGATATATTACAGGAGGTGGACTGCATGATCGTAGACGATTAGAAGATATATAAATAATTCATCCTTGGAAAGAAATATGACAGTGCTCTGGATTCTATATACGGTATTTCATACAGCTGTTATTCCTGATTGAAATACCTAACTTATTTGGTTATATATCCGTGCAGTTTACAATGAAAAAAGATTATGATCTTTTACAAGCATCATGAATGGCTGGATTCCATTTCAATTGACTCAGCTAGGAAAAGGTTTAAAACTTGTCTTTATTTGTCTTTCTTATATAAATTGACATTTTTATAAAATTACTGTTTCCTGAAATTAGAAACCTGATGGAAACACGTCCATCAACGATGATGTTGAGAGAAATGCTGCAAATATAACAGGAGAAAGAGGAACTGGAAGACAGGGTGTAAAAGAAATCAAAGCATTCGAAAGATGAAAATTGTCGTGAGAATAGCCAAAAATGTAGTTAGAAATGTTAAACTCGAAATCTGTCAAAGACGAGTTACAATAAATATTTAAAAATCTGGTAAATGGGTTATTCATTTGCAGAATGAATATTTGACAGACGTGCAAATGTACTTTATCCTATATTAATTATATGCCTTGAAAAATATAAAATCTATATTTACAATTTGTTACTCATCATATAACCTATATAGTTCAACAGATTGATGTAATTACTCGATAGTTTTAACTTATTATTTACAAATTTTGCAATCAGTAGACAAAACGAATGATGTGCACTAACATAATTACAGATGAGCACTTTTCCAAACTTGGCACCATCATTCGGAAGAAGGTACATGTTTATTTTCTTATAAATATATTTGTAATATTTAATTCAATTTGTAATTTAATGTTTTGTTAATTTTTTTTATTTTATGCTATTTGTTACAATATTAAAATATTGTAAATAATTATAAATATTTACAAATATTTGTAATATCTTGTAAATAGTTACAAATATATAATATTAAAATATTAAAAAGTTTTATTAGTTAATATTTGTAATTTAATATTATGTAATTTTTGGATGCTCTGCAACACTCGTTTCAGGTATATATGTAGAAAGTCTAAGCATTCTTGGTAATATTAAATGTGCAATATGAATAAACTGAATATATACTAAATGTGATTATTACTTTTGAAACCAACAATATTCACAAAAATAACACACTTGCAATAATCAGCAATTATTAATAATTAAATGCTTTGAATTTCCCAGCCCAGTTGCAAAATTTGTACATTTACTGAATTTCCAATTTTATTCTATAAGTTAACTGAATTGCAGACATTTTCTCCACATATTTATTGCATTAATTACACATTTTTTTAAAACTATAGTTAACTATTAACTATTAAAAAATTTAAAACTAATGTACAGTATGTGGAAAAGTGAGTTAATTAATCTCCGGAAATTTTCGGAGTTGAGTAAATTACAATCACGTACACAATCATCGTCTTTCTTCATTTTATTCGCATTTTTGTTGCATTCGAAGCTTAATTATTACTGGCAATTACTATATATACTAATACAGTCACTAGAATAAGTATACACTCTTGGTAT
>JAVBJR010000275.1:0-47243 GCA_031546965.1 Dysgonomonas sp. | reverse complement strand
AGGATCAAACTCTTCTTTGTATATTCTTTTTTATATTCTTAGAAGGCTCTTGTCTGTCTTTTACTCAAGGTGTTTGACGTTTTGAGTTAGAGTTTTCTCTTCCTCTACCCGTCTAATGTTTTATTTTTAGTTTCTTTTTTTTGTACAACTTGTCAAAGATCGTTCTTGTTTGCTTTATTTAAAAACCTCCCTCGGTTCTAAAGCGAGTGCAAAAGTAATAGACTTACCCTTACAATCCAAATGTTTCGGAAGGTTTTTTGAAAGTTTTTTTAGGCTTTTGTCTTAAAAAGTAATTAAAGAGGAGATTAAGTATCTTTTTTAGGGAAAGTACCCCTTCACAAAATAGTTTTATAGTTTCACAGCTCTCAAGATTTCGCGCTTTCCCTGAGGTCCGGGTAAACGCTCTACCTTATAGCCTGCTTCCAATAACATGCGCCTTATAATTCCCTTTGCACAATAAGTGGTAAGAATTCCGCCTTTAGCAGTTAGAGCATATAAATAATCGAATATGGGTTGCGACCACATCTCGGGTTGTTTTTCGGGAGCAAAAGCATCAAAATAGATAACATCAAAAGTTGTATTAATATCTGGTCTGAATTCTAATCGGCTAAAATCGGTCTGAATTTTTGTCAGATAAAAAGACGGAGTTATCTCATTCCTTTGATTCCACTCACAGGTATGTAGTTTATTGAATTTCTCTTGATTTTCAGAATTGCGATTATCCTCAACATAGTTCAATTGCTGAACTATATCCATCGATAACGGATACAGTTCGAGACTTGTATAGTCTATTTTTTTTATTGATTGCTGGGTAATTAATAACGAAAGGTATGCGTTGAGTCCGGTTCCAAAACCTATTTCAAGGATTTTTACCTCATCTTGGGTAGAATGCAATAAACCTGCATTTATATAAACATGAGTAGATTCTTGCTTCGCCCCGTTTACCGAATGGTAATGTTCGTTAAGGGAAGGAACAAAAAGTGTATGCGACCCATCTGCGGTAGATTCTATTGTTACTTTTTGTTCCATGAAAATAGAGTACCTGTATTATATTTTTTCGATTAGGGCAACTGCATAACATGCAAAGCCTTCTTCGCGTCCTACAAATCCCATCTTTTCGGAAGTTGTGGCTTTTATTGAGATATCGTCTACATCAATTTCCAATATATTGGCTATTATTTTTTGCATTTGAGGTATATGGGGATTTATTTTAGGCTGTTCGGCACAAACTGTAGCATCTATATTCCCTACTCTGTATCCTTTTTCGGTAAGAACTTCCAATGTTTTTTTCAGTAGCAGTTTGCTATCAACATTCTTATATTCTTTTGCTGTATCGGGAAAATGAAAACCTATATCTCGCAGATTGGCTGCACCTAATAAGGCATCACAAATGGCATGAATAAGCACATCTGCATCGGAATGTCCTAAAAGTCCTTTGGAATAATCAATCTTTATTCCACCTAACCATAAATCGCGCCCTTCTGTTAAACGATGGACATCGTATCCAAACCCTACACGTATTTTCATTCTATAATTCTTAGATGAGTATTTGTAAGTTTATTAAAAAAACATCCATGCTGCAGTTGTAGGGGTAAGATTCTGCCCTACCCCTACATCGAAAAAATCTTATTTAAACAAGTTCTTTAATCCGTCCATATCAAATCCGAGCGAAAAACGAATGGTCTGATCCAATGGATTAGATTCTGTTGTAGAAACTAAGTATGCTGCATCAAGTTGGAGTACATTCATTTTGAAACCTGCACCAAATGAGAAATATTTGCGGTTACCTTGATTTTGGCTTTCGTGAAAATATCCACCTCTAACCATAAACTGGTTATTGTAGGCGTACTCCATACCTGCCGACCATGCTACCTCCTGTAATTCTCCTTTAAAGCCATAGTCCGAATCACCAAATGACTTAAATATACCTGCTATTGAAGAGGTTTGGCTCGTTTCATCCCAACGTTTTTGAAAATCTGCGACACTTTCTTCATCGCCTCTCACCGGACGAGATGGGACTAGAAGTTTATTCAGATCCATGCTGAAAGCCAATGAATTTTTATCGTCCAACGGGTATGTAAGAGAAGCTCCCAAACGCATATTCGTGGGAATAAAATACTCTGTAGCACCACCATTCATAGAAATTTTTGTGCCTATATTAGAAATATTGAACCCTAATCCTAATAAACATTCGGATGCACCTAACATTACATACGACTCGTTATACCCCGAAATATCAGCAGCTACAGCGTTACCGGGCGTAGTTCCGTCGTCTGCTGATGTACTATAATCGGTACGAATATAACGCAAGGCAACACTACCCGAAAATGTTTCGGTAAGTTTTCGTGAATAAGCAACATCAAATGCCATTTCGTAAGGAGATACTACTGCTCCAAACTGTCCATTTGCATCTGTTTCATTTATATCGCCTATAGAAAAATATCGTAGTGATGCACTTATTGATTGATTATCTTCGTTTCCGAATTTATAAAAACCCGAAGCATACACCATATTTATGTCTCCAATAATTTTTCTTAACCAGGGAGTGTAAGACAAAGATACGCCGGCTTTGGTTTCCAAGAATGCGTATTTCGCCGGATTCCAGTGTTGAGAGTTAAGATCGGGTAGAGTAGCTACCCCAACATCCCCCATACCTCCACCACGTGCATCGGGTGCTATGGTTAACGATGGCACTGCCGTTATCGGCGGATTAGCTATCTGATCTTGTGCATATCCCATAGTGGCAATGCCAAAAAAAAGAGCTATAAATAAATATTTTCTACTAATTTTTATCATCGGTTTTATAATTGGTCTATATTATGAATAAATTCTTTTAAATAATTTAAGGGGCGATAATAAGTTTTTGAGACTTGATAGACGAGAGTTTCCCGTTGATGCTTATTTGCGCTACACAAATATAAATACCTTGATTGAGACGCATACCTCCATTAACATCCAAATTCCAAGGAATTTCTAAAGAACCACCATTATCTTCGATCACTGACATTAAAACTCCGGTTAATGAATAAACAGATATCCTCACCTTTACATTGGTACCGGGAGTATTGGTTTTGAGTACAAATTTGGTTTGTTCTCGAGCCGGATTTCCCCAAATTTCGAAATTGTAAATTATAGGATCGAGAACTTTACTAACAGTAAAATCAATTGTTCGGCTTGCCGAGTTATTCCAAACATCCCAAACCCTTAATTCGAGAGTGTGATGACCTTCTTCCAATTCCGAAAATCGGTATTGTATACCTCCTTTTTTAGTTGAGTTTTCGGCATTTGTAAAGTAAGGGGTCATATCAATTTCGGTGAGCCCATCTAAGGTGAGAGACATATTATGCCCTATCGCACTCGATAGATTGATGCCGGTATCGTCCGAAAGGTCAGCAAAAAAGTTGGGGGTAGAATTTACAATATCTCCATTTTTGAATTGCGAGGTGTTCAAAAACATGGTTGAAATAATAGGCGGATTGGTTTCTTGGGGCAAATTGGTATTTGTGCCGCCCACAGTATAGTTGTAAAAAGAACCCTGTGCTTTTTTATCTCCCTCGTTGTTATAGGCATAGAAACTCATTTTGCCTTTGCCATCGGTATATAATATATCTTTAGGTGTTACAAAATTAATCTCAAAAACTCCATTCTTAACTTCGACTTTGCCTGTAAATAATGTATTTGTATAATCTTTGTAACTCATCGCAATCTCGTCACTTGCTCCATTAGGTGTGTTCCCTCGTGTTTTTAATGTTTGCTCTGCATCAAATACAACCGATTCGAGTGTACCGTTAAAGTCTGTAACAACATCTCCGTTCTGATTAACAATATGCCCTTTTATGATAGTGTTGTCTAACGCTTGTATGTTAAGATCGTTTGCTGTAGCCGGCAATCCGTTCATTTCTGATAATTCAACCCGATAGGTTTGATCCGGATAGTCTAACCGTAAAGCCGGATCGCCTATCAATAAGAATTTCAGTTTATTCTCATCTTTAGACATGTCATTCTCGAGCTTGGCGTTGCGTATTATATCACCCATCCGGGCAGCTTTTCCATCTTTGGCTATCAAAAGATGTTTAGTTATATTCTTATTGATCATGGTATTACCCACTATAAACACGACCCTTACTGTTGAAAATAAAGCAATAGCTCCTCCATTGGGATTCAATAAGACAGCATCGCCCCCTGAAGTATTATTGGCATCAAAACGACTGAAATCGCAAGTTGCCGTAATCCAAAGAGGCAGCCTATGGTTGTCCATCGATTTAATATCAGCCATCTTCAATAGAAACTCATGCGTCCATGAGTCTGTAGAACCATGCCCTATAAAATTTAATGCCAAAGTTCCATTATTCAACCTATTTTGTATTGCCGTTGTTGCATCCGGATAACGCGCTCCATTTGCCTCTAACACTCTTTCGTACGAATCTTCATAAATGCGGTTTACAATATAATCAGGATGGTTTGTGGTAATATAGGTTGCTAGACTTTCGGCATTCAGCATGTGTCCTCGTTCCGAAGTTAGTGTATGGTCTGAAGCAATTGCATCATCCGCTATGAGTGTTATATTATTCTCCCAAAGCCCTTTATTTCCGTTTTCTATATATGCCGTTATTTTATCTACTGCTATTTGTGCATCACTTTGGGTTCTTACAGGTATTCGTCCTATGGAGATATCCAATTTGTCAGATTCCAAAGTCCGCCCTTCGCTATCATCCAAAAATCCGAAATAATCGTCTGTTATATAAGAAGCTGTTTCCGATAACGATTCTTCGGTTTCATAAGTTAGAAGCAGTGATTTTTTATTCTCGTCAGTCCAATTCGATTGAATAAAGCGGTTGTCAAAGACACCTCCGCCAAAAAGGAACAGGTATTTGGGTTTATTCTCATCCGAAGTGCTTCTGTCATAAAACATCTTTACAAAACGGCGATATGCTGTTGCATCAGGATTACCCGACGAGAATTCGTTATAGATGTCTTCGGGAGTGACAACTAACGATTTCAGCCCGTCTTTTTCGTGTAATTTTGCAATCTGTTCGGCGTATGATTTCAAGAGAGGCTGTACTATAATTATCATATCGGTACTTGCACTTGCATGCAAATTCTGATTAGCAACCTTACCCACTATGGTGGGGGTCGGGATGGTCTTAGACACATCTACCAAAGCATACTCATGTATATTGGTATTGGATGCTCCAAACATTAATGTAGAACCCGATAAAGATGTATTAACCTTCTGAACAGTAGTATTATCTGTAACATCCCAAACCAACATCGAACTATTGGCTTCCGAAATATTAAAAACAAGGTCTCCCCTATTTGTCTTATCTCGAAATAGGGTTACAGCTCCATACGGTTTTAAATTTCGCTTATAATTTACCCTAATGTAGTTGAGATAGAGATTAAGATCGGTGCTCATTCCTTTCTTATAGGTAAGATTCAGGGTATTACTATTTTGAAGATTCGATCTTACGATTGTATCATTTATAGTTGTAGCATGTATATAATAATCGTTGGTTACATCGGTAAATTTATTTTTTACAGTACCACCATTTACCGAAACGCTCAACGTGCCTGCGGTCATTAAGGCTTTTGAGATAAAATTGTAGCGTATTGTTGCCGGATCGGCAGTTACCCCCTCCAAAGGCAAAGTAAAATCTTGGGATGTTTTGCTTTTGAAATTTTCTCCGAAAAACTGACGACCGGTTTCTGCTATATTTACCAACTCTTGTTCGTGCAAATAATAATCGTCGAAAGTAGTTACCGGAGTACCACTCGTTAGCGATGGTTTAGTTTGCATCAACTTAGACTGGTCTACAGACTCAGTTACATAATAGTAAGCTACTTCGTTTGCCGAATTATCAGAATTCTTAGAATATGGATTTTGCTCTTGAACAAATTCTTTCAGCTTTTCATCATATACCCATTTGATGCCTCCACGTGCGTAAAACAGGATGTAGTCTCCTTTTGCAAAACTAGCCTGATCTTTACTCATCCAAATTGATACTTGCGGTAGATCATCAACATAAGGCTTGGTAAAATCTTCGTCGAGAATCCATCCTCCGTAACCATATATTTTTACATTTTGGGGATTTGAGATACCCATCTTCTGCAAATCGTCGTAAGTAAGTTTGTACACACCCGTAGCCGGCACTTTTATTTTATACCAGTTTCCTTGCGACAATACCGAGTTGGCTGCATATCGGCTCCCGTCGTTATCAACTGCCAAGAGTTGAGAGAATGAGCAAATACAAAAAAAGAATAGTATATATAAGTACTTATGCAATGTTTTTTGTCTTAACATATAAATAAGGTCTTAGACCTACTTGTTTATTAACGTACATAAAAATCAAAAAGCTTTTGGTCTTCCAAAAAACCTTCCAAACGATCACCTATATCAACACGTCCCACTCCGGCAGGAGTCCCCGTAAAAATAATATCACCTATCTTCAATGTAAAGAAACGGCTTACATAAGCTATTATTTTATCGACAGAGTGTATCATATCAGACGAATTACCTTTTTGAACCTGATTACCATTCTTCAGTAATTCGAAATTCAAATTATTTACAGGATTGGGTAAAGCCTCTTTGGGGATAAATTCACCCACGGCAGCCGAACTGTCGAAGCCTTTAGACAGTTCCCAAGGAAGTCCTTTGGCTTTCAAATCCGATTGCAAGTCTCTTGCCGTGAAATCTATACCCACCGTCAGTTCATCGTAATAACGGTGTGCAAATCGTTCGGCAATATTCTTTCCCAATTTGTTTATCCGTACTACAATCTCCAATTCGTAATGAATATCATGCGAGAAATCGGGAATAAAAAAAGGCTTATTATCTTTCAACAAAGCCGAATCGGGCTTTATGAAAATAACAGGGTTGTCGGAAGACGCTGAATCTGCTCTTCCCATTTCTCGGTTATGTTGTTGGTAATTAAGACCAACGCAAATAATCTTCATCCTTAATGTGTCAAAAAATACAATAAGGCTACTGCCCTATTTGATTATAATACAGATAATTTACAAAGATAAAAATATTTTCGTACTAAACTTATTAAACATTTAAAAACGCTTAGACATATGCTCTTGGTGCGGTTGCTCTACTTATTTATTTAGAATTGAGACGTAAGCATTACGTCCCTACGTCTACTTGTCTACTTGTTTACTATCTACCCCCAACAGTTTTACGGCATCCACATATTGAGAAATTCCTACAGCAACACGTTTTGCTTCACGCATTGCCAATACTACTGTTTGAGGGGTATGTACCACATCGCCGCCGGCAAATACTCCACGACGGGAGGTCATGCCATAAGGATGTTCCTTTGTTTTAATATAGCCTCGTTCATCGACCTCAATACCCAAAGAGGTAGATACTATCCGGTTGGCTGGTTTTGAACCCACAGCCAAGAAGATGCGGTCTACGGGGATACGTTTTTCGCCTTCCGCTGTATCTACCAACAGTTCCGACAAAATATGTTTCCCTTTGATTTCTTTTCCTATAAATTCTTTGGATGTGGTTTCGAGCATAAACTGTACCCCTTCGGTTTTTGCTTCTAAATATTCGGACTTTAGGGCAGGCATATTCTCTTCTTTACCTCTGTACACGATAGTTACACTTGCTGCACCCATACGCAAAGCGGTACGGGCTGCGTCCATCGCCACATTTCCCGCTCCAATAATGGCTACATTATCGCCTCTTCTCAAAGGAATTTCTTTTCGGGCAATGTCTCCGCTGGCAAACAAACTCACCATACGTAAAAAATATGCCGATTGTGACACTCCAAAAAGGCTTCCCCCCTCGATATTCAACGATTGAGGCACCGATGTGCCCGAGCCGATAAATACGGCATC
Organism: Dysgonomonas sp.; assembly: GCA_031546965.1. Classification (GTDB taxonomy): domain Bacteria; phylum Bacteroidota; class Bacteroidia; order Bacteroidales; family Dysgonomonadaceae; genus Dysgonomonas_A. Next base: position 39,395 of record JAVBJR010000275.1, on the reverse strand, counting down.
GAAACCGTCTTCGAACATCGAATCTACCGTTATGCTCTCTCCCACAATACAATTGTTGCGGAAAGTTACCCCTAGTGTCTCTATCTTATTCACCTCACGGCGTGTTATATCGTTAGGCAGCCTGTATTCGGGTATACCATACAATAGCACCCCTCCGGGCTCTTTTTGTCCTTCAAAAACAACTACATTAAAACCATCTCGAGCCAAATCTCCGGCTACGGTAAGACCTGCAGGACCCGAACCGATAATGGCTACTTTTCCTCTAGTCTTGGCTTTGAGACGTTCTCTCGATAATCCCATTTCGCTATCGAAATCGGCAATAAAACGCTCCAATTTACCCACTCTGATTGGGTTATCTTTTTTATTGAGAATACAATGCCCTTCGCATTGCTTTTCGTGGGGGCAAACTCGTCCGCATATAGCCGGTAAATTACTTTTTTCATTTATAAGCTCCATCGCATCGCCAATATTCCCTTTAGATAGTTGATGTATCCACTCTGGAATCTTATGTTCGATGGGGCAACCCTGCACACACAAGGGGTTCTTGCAATTTAAACATCGCTTGGCTTCGTCAATAGCCTCTTTCAGCGTATAGCCGGCATGCAGTTCTGCCAAGCCCATTGCTACTCTTTGTTCTCTATCAATACTATTATTCACTTTTCCTTAAATTGATTGTTCCGGATTGCAAATATAGTACATTTTGCAATCCGGAACAATCAATTTAATCTATTTTCGATATATAAAACTGATATCAATCTTATTCGACTACTGTTTTCACATCCATCTTGATATTTTCGACAGGACGATCTTGATCATTCGTCTTTACTTTTCCGATTTTTTCTAATACCTCGATACCCTCAATAACTTCACCAAATACAGTATAGGCTCCATCCAAACTAGGTGCACCTCCGACTGTGGTATAAGCTTCGCGCTGTTGGGGCGAAAATACATTTGCAACATCAGTTTTGGCTTCTTCTTGAGCTTTGGCATAAAGTCCCTGCCTAAATGCTGCTAAACCATCGCGGTCTCCACTGCTGTAAAATTCTTTAATGGCAGCTTTATTAGTTATCTGCCATTCGTTATATAGCTTCTGAACTGCTTTTTCTTGACGCTGCTGCTCTATTTTGGTCAAATCTTTGTCCGAATATTTTTTTCCCGTAACAATATAAAACTGCATGGCAGACGATTCTCTGTTGGGATTCACATCATCCCCTGTACGGGCTGCCGCCAAAGCTCCTTTTTTGTGAAAATGTTGGGGCATCTTTATTTCTGCAGGAATAGTATACTTAAGATCACCTGCTCCTAATGACGAACTATCGGCAGCGGCTCTCGATTGAGGGTCTCCACCCTGAACCATAAAATCTTCTATGACACGATGAAACAATAAATCTTTATATGCTCCCTCGTTTACCAACTTCAAAAAATTGGCTTTATGGAAAGGTGTATCATTGTACAATTTCAGCTTAATAGCTCCGAATTTTGTTTCAACGACCACCAAAGTGTCTTTTTCCTGTGATTGAATATTACTCATCGTTATAAAAATAAATAGTAATAAGGTCGCCGACCTCTTGATTGTTTTTGTAAGTGCTGACATAGCTAATAAGTATAAGCTGTTAAAAATGGGTAGAGCAAAGGTACGAATACTTACCACATTCTCTCTAAATTAGATCGATAATTATAAGCTACTGCTTTAGAGGTAATATTTTTCTTATTGTATCTACAAATATAGCCGCCATGTGTTGCTGTATATATTGATTTTCGCCTCTCAGCGGATGCCAGCCATAGGCAACCCCATCTATTGTTTCGGTATTTTCATCGGCATACAATCTGCTTATTTGCTCTTTAGTAACGGGGTGAGGAGTGTTTTTTGAAAACCCTATGTACTTATCGAATTCTATGACCGGAAATCCCCATTTTTGAGCCAACAACCTCACCGATTGATTATAAATAGGACGGGCATCGTGCCAATGAGTAGATAATACAATTATTACAGGCTTTCCTGTCGGAGTATTGTAATACTTAGAATTTTTATCGAATTTCAGATTGTAGCAATCAGCAATATATTTTTTGATTACGTAATCATAAGCAGCAGCGTAATTCGACCTATCAAAAGGCAATTTATAGTCTGTATAATTTTCTTTGAGTGCCGAATCTTCAAAAACATCCTTGTTATGCACGTGCATGATGACAAAGGCATCTGCTTTTTCTAATTCTTCTTTCGAATATAATACCCCCTCACTCATTTTATTGGCAGCATCTGCAATAGCTTGGGCTCCTACTGCTTTGTTGAGAGGCACAGCATTCAGCTCTTTACACCCCAATTCGAACCAAGTATTCTCATAAGAGGCAAAAGAAGCTCCTGTAATTATTATATTGTACTTCTCTTGAGCAGAAGAACATGAATATGCAAAACTGAATACGAAAATAAGTAGAAACAACTTTTTCATACGATTTTTAATACACGCAATTTTTCAACAATATCTTATCAGAATAATAAAAGCATAGGGCAACCACATCAAAAACAGGTCAAAGGCTATAGGGGCGTATTGCATACGCCCGAGAATAAAAAAAGAGTGCCGGACGTATGCAATACTTATCTGCCGACAAAAGAAATGTATCTAAGTGAGAGCACAATTGTTGGCTTTAGTTACAAAAGTCGGCTATTCTTGAGAGAATAGCCGACTTTCAATAGTATATCTAAATCTTAGTTGATAAATGCCAGCACTTGATTTTTTTGAACCTTAGCACCTTGTTTAGTTTCGATTTGAACAATCTTACCCGATTTCAAAGCTTTCACTTCTTCGATACCGTAATAAGCTTGAATAAAGGCAATTATATCACCTTCTTTTACCGAAGTACCCACAACAGGAGCAGTAGACTCGTCAGCCAAATCGATTTGCCAAATTAATTGACCCGATACAGGGGCTTGTAATGGTTGAGCATCAGGATATTTAGCCGTTACTTTTTCAATATCAAAATTAGGTATTTCGACTATAGGACGAGTAACAACGATTGGAGCTCCGGCAGCAGCCTTCTCTTTTTCCAAATCGGCATTGAAACGCTCTTTTGCCAAGCCCGATTTATAGTCACGGTATTGGCGGTCGTGCATTGCCAACTCGAACAACTCTTCATCATCTTGACCATAGTCCCAGCCGTTCTCGTCCATTTCTTTACGATAGGTATCAAGAGCATCGGGATATTCTTCTTGAGGATTTCCGGTATAAAATTCAAGATTTTTAGACTTAACCAATTCAATAATTTCGTCATCCAATTTACCGGGCAATGTACCTGTTCTACCAAGAATCATGTTCCAGCTATCTTTGTCTATATTCGAGAAACGAGCTTGCCCTTGTGCCATAGAGAAGATATTCATCAAAGCAATATTCTTAACGTATTGGCTAAAAGGTGTTACCAAAGGAGGATAACCCAACTTGGGCCATATGTAAGCGACTTCGTCGAACAATTCAACAACAAGATCGTTGAGAGTAACTTCGGCTTTACCATTATTGCGAAGAGCCATATTGATAGCCGAGTGCATGCCTTTAAGGTCTGCCATCATAGATCCCATCATACCTCCGGGAAGACCGCAACCTACCAGCAACGAAGTCATTATTTTATTAGAAGGATCGATAAAATACCCCAAGAAATCGTCGATGAAAGACTGTGTCAACGCACGAGCTTCCATATAAGCTTTCATATTGATATCGGGTACAGAAAATCCTGCATCCTTCAACATAGCCTGCAAGGTGATAACATCAGGATGTACCATTCCCCAAGCCAATGGTTCGATAGCTGCATCCAAATAATCGGCTCCGGCACGTGCTACTTCCAACATCGAAGCAACCGAAAAACCGGGTCCTGTATGACCGTGATATTCAATAGGTATATTAGGGTGCCTGTCTTTAAGTGCTTTGGTTAGTTTTCCCAAGAAAGCAGGACGACCTACACCTGCCATATCTTTTAAGCAAAATTCGTCAGCACCAAAATCTACTAGTTTATCTGCAAAATTTACGTAATAGTCAACCGTATGGATTGGCGAATGGGTAATACAAAGAGCAGTTTGAGAAATCATTCCGGCTTCTTTTGCATACTTCACCGACAATTCGAGATTACGAGGGTCGTTCAATCCATCAAAAGAACGAGATATATTAGTTCCTTGTGCACATTTCACTTTAAACATCAAACGACGTACATCTTTTGGCACAGGGTTCATACGCAAACCATTCAAACCACGTTCTAACATATGCGTTTGAATGCCTACCTTATTGAAAGGGGCAGTCCATTCACGAACAGCCGTATTGGGGTTTTCGCCATAAAGAAGATTTACCTGTTCGAAAGCACCACCATTTGTTTCTACACGAGCAAAACAACCCATGTCGATAATAACCGGTGCAATTTGTGTTAACTGATCTACACGTGGCTGGTATTTTCCGGACGACTGCCACATGTCACGATAAACGAGACTAAATTTGATTTCTCTTCCCATAGTGTTTTATGTAATGTTCAAAGACAAAATTGGATCTCGGAAGCCAATTTCGATCTTAAAATTATAGTGATTTCTATTGCAATATTATACCTTCGTTAAGGCTATACAAATTTAGAATTTTCATTTCAATTAAGACGAAAAAATAAGATATTAAAATTATCAATTTGATATAAAAATTTATGATAATCTTTAAAACTGCACTTATCAACCAAAAGTGTGCAATAAAATAAGTTATATCGACATCAAACTGTAATTCGCACTTCTATAAATGCAATGGTTCAAAGCCACAGAGTTGGATTCTAGAAAAATCCTCAAAAAATAAATCTCAAAAAAATATACTTTTATAAAACATCCTCTCGTTTCGTAAAACATTTATAATAAAGCGATTATTATTTTAACATTTTACTTTTCGCTTTTTTTTCTATTTTTTCTCCTCTGTCACTTATGGAATTCTGAATTGATTTTACTCTATAATGTAGACAAACGAATTATTAACATTCTAATTCTTATCGTCATGGCTGAAATGAATACAAACTCCAATAATGGAGGTAGAAAGAAGAAAGGGCAACCCTCAAAAATGAATCTTCGTGTTGATTTTACTCCCATGGTGGATATGAATATGTTGTTGATAACGTTTTTCATGTTTTGTACAACTCTTGCTACACCACAGGTGATGGATATAGTAATGCCGACAAAAGCTCAAAATGAGCCAAACCCAACTGAAGCTATAGCTTCTAAAACAGTGACATTACTCTTGAGTGAGAATGACCAAATATTTTATTACTGGGGGATGCCTCAATATGAGAATCCAAACTCCTTACAAAAGACTGATTTATCAGACAAAGGACTTAGGAGTGTATTGTTGGAGAGAAATAATATTTTGGCTCAACAAGTACGGGATTTGAAACAAAAAAGATATAAAAAAGAGATTTCTGAAGAACAGTTCAAGAGTCAATTGTCTGAACTAAAGAGATCAAAAGAAAGTATAACCGTTATAGTAAAACCAACAAACAGTTCGACCTATAGCAACTTAGTAAAAACTCTGGACGAAATGCAAATATGTAGTGTAGGAAAATATGCTATTGTAGATCCAGAAAAAGGAGACAATTATTTAATTGAAAATTATAACAACTTTAGCTTAGCACAAGCGAGATAAATATCAAACAACCCTCTTTTATTACTACTTTGATTGAAATGCTGTAAACCTGAAACTACGGGGGTTTACAGCTTTCAATTTTTTCAGAGTAATCTCGGCTTACTTATCAACCCACCTAAATGTACTGATCATTTCCGAAATATCTCTCAATACAAATTCGGTAATCGGAGCCACAGAATCGGCATTTACTTTCTCTGTATAATAAAAAGAACCCCTAAAAAAATGACTGACACTATCGGTCAGAAAAAACTGAACAGGGGTTGCCACATCACCCTCTATGGAATACATAGTTCCCGAAACCTTTCGATCGGTATTCGAATAAGTCTTTTGAAGTATTGCATCTGCCTTTATAGAATGATTGAAAGCCAACCTGTAACTATCTTCCAAGGTATTAGGCAAACTCAATTTTGAGACCGGCAAATAGGTGCAATAAATTACAGCATTGTATTGGGGATAGATAATATTAAACCATATTTCGTCTTTCGCCTTCGATTGAAGTGTATCGACACGAACCTGACCCGAATACTTAAAGGAGAATTGAGGAAAATTATACTCTACATATTCTGCCTTTGCATCATCTATGCGATTATACCCTTTGGGTATTGGCGTATATTCATTACAACCCGTAATAAACACAAGTAATAATCCGACGAAAACTAGAGATTTATTCTGAATCTTAATTGACATAATAAATTACTAACAATAGATATTTTGAATATTCAGTAGACAAAAAAAATGCAGATATACTCCCATATAAACCTGCATTTTTCTGTTATATTTTGGTGAAATAAAGGTTAGAAAGGTAAATCGTCGTTCGCTTGCTCTCCCGTCTGTGACGAGCTTGGGGCAGATTGTTGGGATGTTGTGGGTGTTGAAGCCGCCTGTTGTTGCCCCTGTACTCCACCTGCATTACCTTCGGGTTGAAAGTCGCCTTTCTTTCCTAGAAGTTCCAGATTATCGGCATAAATTTCAACTACATATCTCTTTATTCCTTGTTGATCGTCATAAGTACGCGTACGGATTTTTCCTTCTACAAATACATGTGTTCCTTTTTTCACAAATTGCTCTGCAACTTTAGCCAATCCTCTCCAACAAACCACATTATGCCATTCGGTACGATCGGGAATCTGAGTGCCATTGGCTGCCGTATATCCACGTTCGGTTGTTGCCAGCGGGAAACTTACAACGGCATTACCATTATCAAAATATCTGATATCGGGATCTTTCCCTACATTTCCTATTAAAATTACTTTATTGACCGACATTTTTGCTTATTTTTAGTGTAAGTACTGGTACAATTGCTTCCTGTTTTTAGAGAAAAGCAAATATAATATTTTTTTGTGTAAGGATACAGATACTTTTTTACTTTTGTAGAAGTATGCCACTACTACAGATAAAATCGTCCAATTATTTCCGTACCTATACGTCCATTATAGTAAGGACATTTCCAAAATCCGGCTTTATCATCAAATAAATTCTTACTTCCATCGCGTAAAGTATTTCAAAATCATTCGCCACAGATCGGTGTTTCGTTATATAAATAAGCGTTTTTTTGAAGAAAATTACTCTTTTGATATATTTTTCTTTTTTCCTTTCATTATTATGCAAATTATTCGCGATTATATCAAAATATAGATTATTTTTATCCTAAATTTCACAGGTAAAGAAGAAAAATATACAACATTGACATACAGGTATTTACATAAATAAAAAATTAAAAAAAGGATAATTATATCTAATTTTTCTCCTCATTTACTTTTGTTTTGGAGAGAAAACAGCAAACCGAATATTTTGGATGGATTTTAAATGTCTATTAGCAAAATATCAATACTGACACTAATAATGAATTAATATAGCAATGGACAACGAAAAAATAGAGCTATTGGATACCTTGAGGTACATAAAACATGTAATGGATTCTGATGATTACTCATTCAATTTCGATGATTTGTATGAACGTATATCAGCAGTAATCTCGAAATATGACATACAAGGGAAAAAACTTGCATGATGAGGGCTCTTAAAAAAGCATAATATTTAGAACAAAACACATCATTGTGGTGTTTTACCCTGCAAGTACATAAATAAGTTTATGATACACAGAGAGGAGATTTATAATTATAGATATTATAGATTTCCTCTTGACTATTATTGTTGCCCTCACCTAATTGTAACATTTGTTACAAAATCTGTTCATCCTCGATACCTATATTTGTAGTCAAATAATTTAAAAAAAGTATTATTATGGAACAAATTCATGCACATGCAGTCCTGCACATGATGGAAGGAAATAGCTATACAGAAGCCTCATTAGTAGAAGCTATAAAAAAACAATTTGGTGAAGATCAAACATTTTACGCTTGTTCAGCAGAAAATATGAGTATCGATGAACTTATCATATTTCTTAAAAACAAAGGAAAGTTCATGCCAGACAACGATGGTTTTACAGTTGATATAAGCAAGGTCTGCAACCATTAACGAGTGGCAAATATTATTAACTTCATTCTCTTTTGCTCATTTTAAAATCTTCCTGAACACTAAAATCCGATAGATAACTCCCTCTCATTGAAGAGAGCGGAGTGAAGTCTCATGGGTTCAAAAATATATAATTAAACCTCTTATAATTAGCAAACTAGATACACCTCAATTATAAATAATGAGTATTTACTGATTTATATTGACAAATTATTCCAAAACTGTCAACAAATACACAGAAACATTGTTATACATACTGTCAATATATGTAGTATTTAACTAAATTATTTATTTATGAAAATTTTATTCTTTTTTGCAGCCCTTTTATTAGGAGGAGTAAGTGTCGTCAATGCTCAAATCAGACAAGGAAACGTCATGGTCGGTGGTAATATCGCTAACGTGGATTTAACTTTCAACAGCCACACATCAGTCGACTTAACGCCCAAAGCAGCTTGGTTCATCAAAGATGGTTTAGCTGTCGGAGGTTATGCTAAATTTGGCTTGGCACATACAAACGGAGAAGATGGTAATGTTTATTCTTATGGAGTAGGACCATTAGCTCGTTATTTTGTAGGTGCCGAAGATATTCCCGCTTTCAGACAAACTAAATTATTTGTTGAAGCTAATGCCGGATTCGAAGGTATGGACAATACTGTGAGCAAATCAACAACTAATGGCTTAGGTTTTGGTGTAGGACCGGGTATCTCTTATTTTATCACTCCAGCTGTAGGTGTGGAAGCTTTGTTGAAATACAATGGTATTCTTGGATTTGGTTCTAGTGCATATAGCAATGGTCTTTCATTTGCTATTGGTTTCCAAGTTTATTTGCCTTCAAAAAAATTAATAAAAGAAATACAGAATTTCTAATTAATGAGAATTTGTAAACACTAATACGTAGGTTAAAAACTATTCCTTTATTATAATACAAACTTTTAATGGAACAATATCTACGTCATTATACAAAAGAGCCCCTTTTAGGGGCTTTTTTCATTTTCATACAAAAAAAAGGGATAAAAATCAACAATATGCAAATGTCATATCCCTCTCAAACATCTGTTTTATATTGGCTGGTATTACGGACAATTCTAAAATGTTTATTACTTTTGGGAATGCTTTTATTTGTATCTATTGAAACTTTACTGAAATGGACTTTTATAATAAACCTTATTGCTTTGGGGTCAGGCTTTATCCTTAGCAAATTGGGTTATATAAAAGCAGGTAGAATATTGTCCTACATATCTTTGGTAGCAGTTTCTTTAGCCATTATATATATGTTTTTTCTCTTTGTAATACACAACAACTAATTTTCTGCCCGGTAAGCATCTATCGCTTTCTTAACAGAACCATGTAATAGCAGCAGATGGTTTGCCTGATCGTACTCCAAGCCCAATTCGTCCATAAGCATGCGAGTACCTCTGTCTACCAATTTATCATTCGATAACTGCATGTTTACCATACGATTACCCTTTACTCGACCTAGTTGAATCATAGTAGCGGTAGTAATCATATTCAGAATCATTTTCTGACCCGTTCCCGATTTCATACGGGAGCTACCCGTTACAAACTCGGCACCAACAATCATTTCTATAGCTATTTCGGCTTCTTGAGCAATGGGTGAATCGGGGTTACTCGATATAGATGCCGTTAATATCCCATGCTTGCGCGCTTCACGCAAAACGCCTACCACATAGGGAGTTGTACCCGATGCAGCAATGCCTATTACCGTATCTTTTTTGCTGATGTTGTACGCTTGCAACTCTTCCCAACCACGCTCCATGTTATCTTCGGCTCTTTCCACCGGATTGCGGAGTGCCGTATCTCCTCCTGCAATAAGACCGATAACCAGTGTGTTAGGCATCCCAAAAGTAGGTGGTATTTCCGAAGCATCCAATACACCCAAGCGTCCGCTTGTGCCTGCTCCCATATAGAAAATACGTCCCCCCTGTTCCATTCGAGGAACAATTTGAGATACCAGTTTTTCGATGGATGGAATCGCTTTTTCTACTGCCAAAGCTACTTTCTGATCTTCGGTATTTATATTCACCAAAAGCTCATGCACCGATTTCTTTTCTAAATCGTCATAAAGAGACGATTGCTCTGTTATTTTTATAAATGTCATTGTCTTTTAGTTACGAGTTACAAGTTATAAGTAGAGACGCAATGCTTTGCATATCAGCAAATAAAGATTACAAGGGCAAAAACATTTCACCCTTTTATATTATCGGGCGTATAATTATACGCCCCTACAATGATATTTAATCAACCCGTCCATGGGCATCTGAACGATAGTTCCTATTCTTATTCCTAAATCAGCCCCTACCCTACGCAAAATATCCTGATAATGATAAGATAACGAGCCTGTAAAATGCACTTCGTTATTCTTATAATCGTACTGCATTACATTTTTTACAAAAAAATCCTTGAAGGCATTGTATACCAAAGCATAAATGGTTTTGTTCTCGATATTCTCTTTCAAGAAAGGCGACAAGCTTGCCAAGAAACGATTGGGCATCGGCTCTTTATAAACCTTTTCTAAAATAATGGCAGGAGTAAGATTAAACTCTTTGAGAAACTTTTCTTTCAATCCGCTAGTCAGTTGATTTTTGAGGCATGCCCCTAAAAACAAGCGTCCTAAAACTGCACCACTACCCTCATCTCCAAGTATATATCCTAATGGAGACACATTTTCGATAATCTTTTGTCCGTCATAAAAACAAGAGTTAGACCCTGTGCCGATAATGCAAGCAATGCCTTTGTTTTGTCCGCATAAGCCTCTGGCAGCAGCCAAGAGATCGCTACCCACTTCGATACTCGGAGCCTCAATATGATCGACTATTGCTGCCCTCACTACCTCATTCTTCTCGGGAAAAGCACATCCCGCCCCATAGAAATACACTTTATCGATGGTATAGCCGGCAAGGTGGGGTAATAACTCCGTTTTTATCTCTTCGCTGATATCTTCACGAAACCTAAAAAATGGATTTGCTCCTTTCGTGAAAACCTGTTTTATGATTTGCCCCTTATCAACTAAACACCAATCGACTTTGGTTGACCCTCCGTCTGCCAACAATATCATATCTTTATATATATTTGTTTTTTGTATAATACATTACCTATCATCCAGTTGAGACCAACGAATAGTAATGCAAAAATAAACGAACCTAAATAATCTCCCAAATAAGGCTGTAAGCATATTTGGTATACAAATCCCTTTATACTGATATTTGCCCCGTTGTGTATAAAAGAGATACTACCCATGAGAATAGCCAGCACCTCTGCGGCAACATAGATAAAGAGGGGGTTAACGCCGAATGACTGAAAAAAGACACTCCACTTTTTATGCCCTTTCATATCGATAATCCACACAAGAAGAGCCAGCAACAACGAAGCCAGTCCGCAAGTAACAATAGCATATGTAGGTGACCAAATTTTCTTATTGATAGGGCAACCATAACTTAGCAAGAAACCTGCAAACATCAGTATTGTGCCTATTATAAAAAGCTGCTGTATTTTTTCGCTGTTACCTTTCGCATTCAAAAGTATCTTGCCACAGTAGAAGCCTATCAACACATGAGCTATGGCAGGAATGGTACTCAACAATCCTTCGGGATCGAGTACTACACCATTATCAACATACATATGATTTGCACCCAAAATAGCCCTATCGACCACCGATATTATATTGTTTTCGCCGAACTCAAATCCATTTCCAAACAGCAGGAGCAAGAAGTATCCGACCAACGTAATCACTACAATATAAGGGATATACTTGTGCTTTACAAAAATAGCAATTAATGAAGTTATGCCATAAGTGAGGGCAAGGCGTTGCATTACACCCAAAATACGGACATGCTCGAAGTTAGTTACCGATTGTATCAACCGATCCATAAAGCCTAGTTCTTCGACCGACAGACTGTTAAATGTCCGAAACGAAAGCGAAAGCCATGCCAACCCTAAACCTATGAGAAATATAATTACCGTTCTTTTCAGAATCTTAAATAAAGTGGGACTGCTGAACTCGAAGTCGAATTTACGAAGCGATACATAGGTAGATATACCCATAATGAACATAAAAAACGGGAAAACCAAATCGGTAGGTGTAAGCCCATTCCACGACGCATGCTCGAGTGGTGCATAAATGCTTTCCCACGAACCCGGATTATTTACCATTATCATTCCGGCAATGGTAATGCCCCTCAATACATCCAGGGCTAAAAGTCTACTGCTAGATTGTTGACTCATAATTTATTATTTTCTTTTTTTGCTTTTCCATAATTAGGATCGATCTTCAATAACGAAACTGCTATAATCGGGATGATACTACAAATCATCACCCACACAAAGAAGTGATTATACCCCAATAATTCTTGTAACCAGCCGGCAAACATTCCGGGAATCATCATTCCCAATGCCATGAAGCCTGTACAAATGGCATAATGAGCCGTTTTTTGCTCACCATCAGCATAATACATGAGGTACAACATATAGGCTGTGAAGCCAAATCCGTAACCAAACTGCTCTATAAATACGCAAACATTGATGAGTATTAAACTTTCGGTTTGAGAAAAGCTTAAGTAAACAAACGTAAATATCGTAAGTAACATACTTAAGGTCATAGTCCAAATCCATTTTTTGAGACCACCTCTTGATGCAACAACACCTCCAATAATACCTCCTAACATAAGCCCGATAATACCAATTGTGCCATATACCAAGCCCACCTCTCCGGTAGTCAGCCCTAGCCCCCCGACTTCTCGTGAATCGAGCAAAAACGGATTGATCAATTTAAGTGCTTGGGCTTCGGAAAAACGATAAGTCAACATAAAAAAGATAGCTGACAACGCTTGCGGTTTCTCAAAGAAGGAAGCAAAGGTTCGTCCAAACTCTTCGAATACAGAACTTGCCGTAACCTGCGTATAGGCTTCATCCGCAACGGGTTTAGGCAAAAATATACGATGATAGAAGCTGAAAAATAGAAATGAACCTGCCAACACAAAAAACGTGATAGACCATGCAAAGGGTATATTTCCCGATAAGCCTTTGTATTCAACTGCACTAGCTTCCCTTAATTTAGGATCGACCTGAAAAACCATATACGCCGGTTTATCCCAGTTTTTTTCATCGAACGACAGCCTGTCTCCTGTAATAAGCGAGATACTTTTATCTCCTTTATCCAAAGTGGTATTCAGAATCATTTCTTTGCCCGATTGAGGCTTCTGAGACAGTCTTACTGCCACCACAGCCACATTACCTACCAGCTTTGAAGCTGATTGATCAACTTCTCTTTTTTCTCCAAACGAATGCTTAATCCAATGACCTAAAGGTATAGAAATATTTGATGTCCACCAACTTACTTCATCTTTTTCGGCTTCTGTTTCTTTGATTACAAAGCCGTTATTTTCGTTTGAAGCTGTTATTGTTTTCATAAATACGCTAAGACTGTCTTTATTAATGCCTTGCGTACTCATCTTCACAGTTTCTCTGTCTACAATAAAAGCCGTCTCACCCTCTTGTTGCTGAAGCGGAGCATCTTGGGGAATATACATAGTAGACTGTGTGTATTGCGGAGATACATCGACATTTATTTTAACAGGTGTACTGCCCGATGTCGTTTCCAAAAATCCGGCAAGTATAATCAAAATACCTTGCCCCATAATGGTAGCCACACGATAAAAGGTACTTCTGATACCCACATACATAGCCTGTTGATTGGTATCGAGTGCCAGCATATAGAAACCGTCTGCTGCAATATCGTGCGTTGCCGAACTAAATGCCAAAAGCCAAAAAAACGCCAACGTAGCCTGAAAGAAAAACGGCAACGGAATGCAAAAAGCAATTCCTGCAAAACCTGCTCCTATAAGCAATTGCATGATAACTATCCACCAACGTTTGGTTTTCAGCAAGTCGATAAAAGGACTCCACAAAGGTTTAATTACCCACGGCAGATACAACCAACTGGTATATAATGCAATATCGGTATTGGAGATCCCCATACGTTTGTACATAATCACCGCAATAGTCATTACAGCTACATAGGGCAACCCTTGTGCAAAATAAAGTGTAGGAATCCATGCCCAGGGCGATTTTTGTTTCTTTTCTTGCATAGTTTTCTTACTTTGGTAAGGCTTTGATTCTACTGACAAGGCTCAACATAGCTTTGTCGCTTATACATATTTCTTTCAGAATCTGTTGTATATCGTCGGCAGTAATCTTTTTAAAATCTTCCTGGCGTGGAGTAATAAATACTCCTCCTAAATCGACTGATCCGGGGCTGATTAATATATTATCGTCTCCTTCTGCAAAAAAGCAAGTTGGACGGTGTTTCTCTCGGGGGAAAATACAACTGAACCATTTTTCGTTTTCGTACCACGAAATGATATTCATCATCGGCTCTTTTTCGCCTTGTTTTATATCGAGTAAAAGATAGAGTTTACTGAAAAAGTGAATGGCTTTATTTTTATCGTCAGCTTCTATTAATAAGGCATTTCTTAAATAATTTTTGAAAGCGTATACAGTTAAATCCTTAGCTTCGAATATAACGTCTTTATCTATGTTTTCAATATCTTTTTCGATGGGCAAAAATCCTTTACTTCCTGCCTGAAAATGGGCATGATCGGGAGCTGAAGCCCCACATTTAGGTCCATTATAAAAAAGGGTATACTCACCTAAAGTCTCTGCCAGAGTCAACATGTCTTCGTATCTGTTCAATATTAACTGATCGATATGCTCATAAGTAGGTATTGTAAAGTGTTGCGGAAATATCGGAAACGGATTAACTAATACTTGATAAGCATCTTCAAACGGTATACCTTTCTGCACCACCGGTAAATTTGCCGGACACAAAAAACATTTCCTTTCCTCGATAGATTTTGCATCCACTTTGGCTGCCGACGATTGCATTCTCGCCGGATTAAATTGTACTTTAATGACAAACCCGTCAAAAGAAAAATCTTTTGATTCGACATTTGCCAAAGCCTCGTAATTTAATCGGGCTTGCTCCCATTCTCGCAATTGTTGCGAAAATAGGTTTTTAGCGTCTACGGATGTAACTTGTGTTTTCATTCGGTGTTGTATTTTTAATCTGCGGGCGTATGCAATACGCCCCTACAGCGTTGTTCGCCGCAATATAAGCTGGACGGGCAGACACGCAGGTCTGCCCCTACAACCGGGTGGGGCTATTTTTATTGATTCGTGCCTGTACTTCCCATGTACGTATTCTGTCTTTATAGGTATTGTGAGTATTCATCTTCACAATATCTAACGAGGCATCGGAGTTATCGTCCCAACGACGACACAAATACAGCACATCGTATATACGCCCAATCTGATATTCGCGGGAGAAGTACAACCCTAGTGCATAATCTTCGCCATAGCTTGTATTGGGTACTTTAATATCCCTCAACAAAGGGGTATAAAAAGCACGTGGAGCTCCAAGTCCGTTGATACGCAGGGCATTGTTACGACCGTTTTCGGGAGTCCACTCCTTATGGTCGATAATTCCGGGAGGAATCATCTTCATATCAAAATCGGTCAGCATATATGTACCTACCACCATCGCACAGTTTTGCTCATAAAAAGCATCTACAATTTTTTGCAGGGTATTTTCGTCCGAATACACATCGTCGCTATCCAATTGTACGGCAAATTTTCCACATTTGGAATGATGCACTCCTGCATTCCAACAACCTCCGATACCTAATTCTTTGTTCTCGGGGATTACATGAATCAATCGCTCATCCGAAGCAAATTTCTGAATAGCTTCGCTTGTTCCATCGGTAGAGTAATTGTCTACAATAATTAAGTTAAACTTGAAGTTTGTTTTTTGGTTCAATACCGATTTCACTGCATCCGCAATAGTACGTATGCGGTTACGCACGGGAATAATAACGGATGCCTCGTACTCAAAATCGGTTTTACTAAATTCAATCTTTTTGAATTGAGGAGTAAGATATGCACCTATTTTGCGGAGATGATCGGTACAGGCTTTTTCCATTTCGACCTGCACTTCTCGGTTTTTGGGATCTACATAGTCGAAAATTTTTTCACCGCTTTTACGGGTATCGTTTTCTATTTCGGTATACAGGTATTCGTTGATATGCTCCAATTGAGCTGATTGTGAAACCTTTAACCGAAGATCGTACAATCCTGCAAACTGATAAGCTGTATCCATTTGAGAAACAGCTCCCTTCAAATCGTCAGACTTATAAATAAGTACCGACCCGAAGTTGAAATCGTCTCTCAAACTTCCTTTTTGGTAAGCTATTAGAGGGCAATTCTTTTTATCATCGCCTGTCACCTGATAATGATCTGCATAAATAAGCCCTGCATCAGAGTCTTGTGCCAGTTGAATCATACGATCTAAAGCAAAATAGCCTAAACGAAGGTGTGCCGATTTAGTATAAATCAATGTATATCGGGCGTCTGCTTTTGCTGCTATTTTCTTGACTGTATCTGTCGATTTTAATGAATCAATCGAAACAACTTCGCAGCCCTCTACTTTATCTTTACAATCATTATCTGTAAGTAAATAGATTTTATTTACGAGATGCGATGCTTTCAAAGTGTCAACGGTTTCTTTTACCTGATCGGCACTTTGAAATGGAATAAAGCAATTGATACTTACTTTCATAATCCATCTTTTACTGTTTCAACTGCTTCTACAGTTTTAACTTCGGGTTTAGTGGTTGGATTTCCGTATTTATCGAAATACTCGATAAGAATACCCAATTTTTCTAATGCAGGCAGTACATCAGCGGCTTTACCTGCAACAACTATACGTGCCGCATCGTCCGAAAAATATTTTTTGGCAGCTGCCTGTATTTGCTCTAAAGTAACGGCATCTATATTTTTGATATAATTTTCATAAAAATCGGCAGGTAGCGATTGCGTTTTCTCGCGAAGAGCAAAGGATGCTATGGTTTGAGGCTTTTCGGCATTCATTACAAAGTTGCCTATGTATTTGGCTTTTGCCAACTGTAACTCTTTTTCGGAAGGCTGAGTTGTGCGTATTCTTTTTACTTCCTTCAACATTTCCACTAAAGCACTGTCGGTTACTGCATTGCGAACAGCAGCTCCGGCACTAAAATTAGAAGTATATTTATCTGCCCCTACACTGGAGTAAGCTCCGTACGTCCAGCCATGACCTTCTCGCAGATTCATAAACAGATAACCGTCGCTACCTCCACCCAAAATGTAATTGGCTAAAGATGCTGCAAAATAATCGGGGTCTGTCATTTTCAGATTTACAATATTATTAACCGATATTTCGGACTGAACGGCGTTCGGTACATCTACAAAACCAATTTTGGTTTCTTGCAGATTCACAGGTTCGGTATAGATGCTCTTAGGGGCAAAAGCCTTTTTCCACGACGAAAAATTATCTGTTACCAGTTTTTTTACCTCATCAAATTTTACATCTCCCACCACTACCAGGTAAGCATTGCCAGGTACAAAATATTGTTTATAATACTTATTTACATCTGCCAATGTTATTTTGTTGATCGATTCTTCGGTCAGATATTCTCCATTAGGATGAGTTCTTCCATAAAGCAATACATTCTTCACTCTACTTGCTATAGCACGTGTACTTTTTTCGTCTACTTTAATTGCATCTAGCAATTTGGCTCTTTCGCTATCCAGTTCAACTTGTGTGAATAACGGATCTAAAGCCCCTTTGGACGCTAAAGCCAAAACCTGTGGAAAATATTTAGATAGAGTTGTACCGCCAATGTTATGCACACTAAACCCGATGGATGCTCCAAAAAAGTCGAGTTGCTCGTTATAATCGTCCTTAGTAATCTTTGAAGTTCCGTTACCCATCATCGAACTGGCAATATTGTAAACTCCTTTTACAGCACCTTCTACCGATGGCGGATTATCTAACGATAAAGAGAATGTTACTCTAGGTAATTTGTGATTCTCTACAACCATAACTTTCAGACCATTGGGTAATGTAAAGTTTTGAGTTTTACCGATGTTCACTTTAGGGGCAGGACCCGGTTTGGGTTGCAGCGAGCGGTCTACCTGAGCTTCGATAGACAGCGACATTACAAATGCAAGAGCTATATATAATATTTTTTTCATTTTCTGTATGTTTAAAGTAATTGTTTTAGTAGCACCCCACCTAACCTCCCCAAAAGGGAGGAATTAAAAACTCCCCTCTTTTGGAGGGGTTGGGGGAGGTGAATTCTTTATTTTTTAGGAAGATAATCGAGTACCAATCGCTGATTGGGTTGCAGGTATTTTTTTGCCACTGCTCTGATTTCTTCTCTAGTTATCGATCTATAAATATCTATCTCATTATTTATCAACTTGATATCGCCATATAGCAAATAATAATTGGCAAGACTGTTTGCTACACCTTCGGTAGTTGCATTTTGGCTCACATAAGCATTTTCAAATTGATTTTGTAGCTTTTGATATTCTCTTTCCGAAATCAGTTCGGTACATATCTTAGCCACCTCTTCGTCCATGGTTACTTGTATGTCAGACAACGTTTTACCGGTCATAGGCAAGGCATATACAACGTAGGCACTGTAATCTTCTTCTCCCATATTAAAGGCTCCTGCTTCTAAAGCCACTTTATCTTTGTCTACCAGTCTTTTATATAATCGAGAGCTTTTTCCTCCACTCAATACCGACGATATCATATCCAAAACACGGGCATCGCGTTCCTTCATCGATGGCATACGATAGGCATTCAACAGCATCGGAATCTGAATATTAGGATCTTCGGCAGTTGCATTTATCTGTGTAGTGATGGGCGATTCTATAAATTTTTGTTTAACAATATCTGCACCTCTAGGTATAGTTGCAAAATAATCGGTAATCCAATCCTTAGCTTGTTGCGTCTCAAAATCTCCGGCTACTACTAAAACAGCATTGTTAGGCACATAGAATTTTTTGAAAAAAGCTTTAAATTCGTCCAACGTTGCAGCATTCAAATGATCCATTGAACCAATGGGTACCCAGCGATAAGGATGGTTTACAAAAAGATTCTTTTTGATTGCTTCCCAAATTCCACCATACGGAGAATTATCTACCCGTAAGCGTTTCTCTTCTTTAACTACTTCACGTTGAGTATCTACTCCTATCTGATTAATTACAGGATGAAACATACGCTCCGACTCCATCCACAAAGCCAGTTGCAGATTATTAGAGGGGAAGGTTTCGAAGTAATACGTCCGGTCGTCATCGGTGTTGGCATTTCCCGACCCTCCATTTGCTCCTAGAATTTTATCCCACTGTCCACGAGGAATATTCTCCGTTCCTTCGAACAAAAGATGCTCAAAGAAATGGGCAAAACCTGTACGATCTGGAGTTTCATCCTTTGCACCCACGTGGTACATAACCGATGTTGTAACTACAGGAGCCGATTTGTCCTGTTGCAAAATAACATGTAATCCATTATCCAACGTAAACCACTCGAACTCGATATGCTGTGCCATAACAGCAACTCCCGAGATAAAAAATAGCCCTACTGCTATAAAAAATTTCTTCATATTTTTAATTATTTAAGGTTTAAACCTTCTTATTTTAGTATGTAAAGTACAATTAAATAATTCCTGTTTTCTTCTGTAGGGTGTAGGTTATATGCTCCTACGGTTTGCGACTTCAAAAATAAAAAACCTCACCACCATCCGAAACGGTATATTTTCGTAACAGAGACTGCATATAGTCTATCGTTTGAGGCAATCCTTCTTTGCCATCGTATCCGTTTATAATAGCTAGAAAGTGGGTTGTGTTCAGATCTATTTTAGTCCGCTCATTATCACTGGTCGGAGTACCTACCCCTCCCAAGGCATCCCTGTAAACGGGTAGTCCTTGTATATTGAGTTTGCCACGACCAATTGCTTCGTACGGCTCATCGGCTTTACCTATGCCAAGAGTCAAAACGTCACCCTCTATTTTATCGGCATCAAAACCACCTATAGAATATCCTGTACGGATAGATGCCAAATTGATCAAATCGACCAAAGTATCAATCTGATAAAGAGGTAAATCACGTAAGATACGGCGTCCCAAAGCTTCGGCTGAAGGGCGGTAGCGGTTGGGATCTTTACCCAATCGTTTATAAGCGTTACGAGTCCATTCTATAGCAGATATTCGCTTTACATCTTCTATTTGACGGATATGGTGGATAGTTTTGTATTCTTTGATACATAAGGATATTTCGCTCCAAAGCTCCTCATTATGTTTTGTATTTTGTACTTGGGCAACAATAGCTGCTCCCACAAATTCGGGGCAAAGGGCTTTCAGTTTTTCCGAAACTTCAATTTTAAACATAGATATCAATAAAAATGCAACTCACAAAAATAGCTTTTTAAGTTAGTAAAAACAATAACTGCCACATTGATATAAGCACGAAGAGGGAAAGTCACAAAAAATAAGTAATATATTAGACGAACTTAGGGGCTGAACTCAGACATCGGGATTAACCTTGTCGGGTAGAAAAAAGAAGGAAGTACGATCGAAAATTAAAGACCCATGCAGTAAAATTGAGTCTTGAGCGTAATAATAGTCTTGCCCTTTTAACTGTCAGATCTGATCGAAACTATTTCAGATTAAGGGAAACCGGCTATTGCTTTTAGCCACTTAAGAGATCCTCTTAAGTGGCTATGTATTTTAATGCCTATTTGCATTGAATTTATCGAAAATTTGAAATTTCTAAAACAGTAAAGGTGTATTGTATACGCCTCTACAAATTGGCTTTAGCTTTTTCTTCAAATTCGCTTAATTCTTCTGATAACTTACCAGCTAAGTCGCCGGCAGCTTGGCTCAGTTTTTTCTTACCGCTACGCACTTCCTGTCTTGCACGCACGCCCATTCGAAGAGCTTTTCCTCGACCGTACCTAACGCCGGTTCTTACTTTTTCTTTGGCTTCGTCAGACGCTTTTTCGAGTTCGTCATACAATTCTTTTCTCTTTTCGTCATCTATTAGTTTAGATGCTACATATATTGCACCTGCACCTATTGCTAATCCTAATAAGAAATTCCTCATAGTTTTTTTCTTTTATGGTGTTAATACTAATCGGTTTATTAAATTCAAATATACTCATTTCTTATATAAACAAAGCATTTATACTAATTGTTTACTCAAAAATTCAACAATATTATAAACTAACAAAAGCCTTTGACTAATTTTGGTCTCAAAGGCTTTTGCTTCTATGGTAAACTATCAGAGATATTTACTTCATTTTATCATTCAATTTAGATGCTTCTTTATTTACATCTTTCTTAGCATCTTTTACTACTTCTTTTGTTTTATTTGCAGCATCGGTAGCTACCTCCTTGGTTTTATTTGCAGCGTCCGTAGCTACTTCTTTTGTTTTGTCAGCAGCATCTTTAGCCACATCTTCGACTTTGTCACCCGCTTTTTCAAGAGTTTTATCCGTAGCATCTTTCAGGCTGTCGGCTTTTGCTCCAATGGCATTACCTGCCGCATCTAATGTGTTTTCAACATCAGTACCTGTTTTTTCTGCATCTTTTTTTGCACCATCACAGGCAACAAATGATAACGTTGCTGCTAATGCAATGGCTACTACATAAATTTTCTTCATTTCTTTCTATT
The DNA here is from genome assembly GCA_031546965.1 of Dysgonomonas sp. Lineage (GTDB taxonomy): Bacteria > Bacteroidota > Bacteroidia > Bacteroidales > Dysgonomonadaceae > Dysgonomonas_A. The sequence continues at coordinate 17,708 of JAVBJR010000275.1, read as the reverse complement.
CTTTTATTTAAAATCTATATTAACTTCTGTAATTATAGAACGCAAGTTATAAATAAAAGTTCAGAAAAATGTGTATTTTTTATCTGTAGGTACGAAATTCTTTTTTCGCAGCTACAGGATCGTAATTTCCAATGAGTTTTCTTAAAAAGGATCGGTCTTTTTACCGGGCAGATAAGCCTGCACAATAAACATCCCTTCCGAATAAGCATCTATATTACTGTAAATAAAAGGTATAATTTCCTTTCCTGAAGTATCTAATACGCCCCACTGCTTGTCTTTTTGGGCGGCAACAAAATTGGAGTCCGACAATTTATTCATCGAATTGTATATGAACGGGGCAATTATGTTTCCTTTTGCGTCGATAATGCCGAATTGCATGTTTTTGGCAACAATAAAAAACTGACCGTCGATAGTTTTTATTTGGTCGTAATGCACAGGTACGATTACTTTACCGTTTAAGTCTATTACACCATACTTATTGTTAGAACCAACGATGGCACAACCATTCTCGAAATTTTGCACAAAATCGTATGCAGGGGCAACTATCATCTGTCCAGCAGTATTTAAGAAGCCGTATTTTCGATTAAGAAGAACCCACATCCTGTCTTGGTGAATGTCGCCCAATCCGTCGTATAAGCATGGTATGACAAGTTTACCTTTGTTGGTTATCATACCGTATTTGTAGGATTGGTCTGTCGATAAACTATCTTGTCGTACTTTAGCATATCCATTTTTGAAGTCGTAGATGCGGCTGTATTCGCACGGAACTACCAATTGCCCGCGTATATTGATTACTCCTGTCTTCTTATTGCGTGATATCCGGCTCAACCCATCGTTGAATACTTGATTGTAGTGTATGGTTAGCGAAGGGTTTATTTCGTTCCCCTGGATGTCTACAATTTTATAGGTTACGATTGTTTGAGGCGAATTGATATTGAGAAATATAACAGCTTGGTCGGTAGCCGCCTCTTTCGATAAACCTAAGTATCCGTCATTGAAATCGCGAACCGTGTATCCGGGAAACGAATAAACTTCGTTATTGTGTCTGTCTATAATTTTCTGCTTATTTTCATCTATGCGTGTGGTGATGATATACCCGTTTCCTCCCGAAAAAGGTATGCTTATCGACTTCGTGAAAGGTACGGTTACCTTACCTGTAGAATCTACAACACCAAACAAATAATTATCGTAAACTACAAAAGTTCCCTTGTAATAATGAGTGACCGATAAATTTTTGATAGGGATGATGGTATCATTCTTCATGTTTATCACGCCGTATCTTCTGCCTTTTGCTACAATAGCCATTCTGTCTACTACATCCTTTATGATGTCGTAAAGGCAAGGAACTACTTCTTTGCCCTGATGGTCAATTATGCCTGTTTTCCCCTTATTGGTTACTTTAGCAAATCCGTTTTTGAAGCCCTCAATTTGTTCGTATATGGGGGCGACAACTACTTCTCCTTTTGTATTTAGCACACCATATTTATAGCTGTTTTGCGCAGAAGCATAAACAACTATAACGAGCAGGCACGAGAGTAGGATTATTTTCTTCATTTTAATTTTTGGATACTATTAATTCTCTTGTGACGATAGCGCTGATACATCCAATTGGCAAACGCCCCCGATAGTAAGCCGAATAATATTCCACATACTATATCAATAGGATAGTGCCTACCTGCATATATACGGCTGTATGCTACGGTCATAGCCCATGTAAAGATAGCAATTCCATAATATTTGTTTCTAAAATAGAGGGTTGTAAATAGCGCCAAACAGATAGAATTAGAAGAGTGTGCCGAAAAAAAACTGTAATGATTATCGGGATCGCCCAACTGATGAATAATATCCTGCAAATCGGGTTCGCTTGATGGACGCGGACGCATAATAAATATCTTGATTACATTGTTGACAATGCTGTTGATGGCAACTCCCAGCAACATAAATACGGCTGCACGTTGTCCCCAAATACGATCGCGGTAAATCATAAATAACATGATTGCCACACACAATATAATCCATGCCGTATATGTACTTACGATGTACATAATGGGGTCGAACCACTGATTATGCTTACTGTTGAGGTAGAGAAACAAATCTCTGTCCCATTGTGGAAATGTTATTTGCAACATGTAGCAGGTTAGTAATAGGGGCTGAATACTTACTTTAGCTTAATATTCGATTGTTCGACATTAGAATTAGCAGTTGCCGGTTTGAAACCGATATGTATTTTGGTGAAGCCCATCCCTCGTAATATTGGGGTGAGTACCTTTATCGTATTTTCTTTGCTTTCTTTCTCTATACCCATATTCTTAGCTTGTTCGTAAATATGCTCTTCGGCATTTTTATAGGCATTGTCGGTCACTTCGGCAGCCTCCCATAAGGCATATTCTATATTGTATATGCGAGATTGCGAATGGTCTACTTTATAATGGCATATTTCGGGCATGGGTAAGGTTAAGCTCACCGAATCGCCCTGCGTAACGATGTCGTTTTCACCTATTAAGGTAAGGTCTACACAGGCAATTACTTCGCCTACGATTTTTAGTGTGGCTTTAGAATTGGGCAACCACTGGCGTACCTTTTCGAAAGTCATTACATCCTGTATGGTGTACTTTACCACCTCTAGTTTGCCCATTTCTTCGACCTGCTGTATTATCATTGAATGCGTCGCAATGGAGCGGTCGTTTTTTGAATCCGATTTCAGGAGGTAGATAATTAGGGCAACCAATGCCAGTATTACCGCAAGTATAGTTAAAGGAATCAGCTTTTTCAACATAAACGTTTTTGATAATCAATTGGCTCAAAGATACAAAAAAACAAATAGTTGAGATCTAACCTTGTAGTTTATACAAAGAAACCTGCTCTTTTTTATAAAAAAAGAGCAGGTTATATTTTAATCTGAAATAAAAAGGAGTATGACTTTAGACAAAATGAATAGCTATTTTCTTTCTCTTCTCTTGTTTCTTTTTCAGATCATAAATTACCAGTGCAGCGGTACTTGCTGCCACTGCTACCGAAATAAGTAATAGAGCTGTTTTTTTATCCATAATTTCTAATTAAGTAAAAGTTAGATTTTAGCCCTGTGCCTTAAAGCCAACTTACGACTATAGTTTTATTTTTGACGAACAGTAAAGATACAAAATAAAATGTTATTTCGATTAAAAAGAATACGTACTTCTATTCGTGAAATTGTCATTTCTCTAAAGATACGAATGGGTGTTATTTTTGGTATTAAATATTCGGTTCTTCGTTTTTTTCAATAACTTAGTAAACTTATGTAAACCTTAAATTAGGTTTCAGACCTGTTTATTGTTTTGGGAACTATAACAATCACAATTTGTTATAGTTTTGAATAGTTCATTAAATACTTTATTTACTCAATAAGGCTATGACTGGATGGGAGATTAAAGACTTTCTCAATGTGCTGCGTAAAGCACAGGAAGGTGATGTTGCAGAATTAAATTGCATGATTGCCGGTTATACATCAGGATGTACTGTTGACAACCTGTATAGTACGCTGGTTATAAGACGGCTGTTTGATGTCGAAAACAATGACGATGAGAGACGCATTCTCTATTCGGAATCAACTAATGATGGAGATAATAATACTCCGGATGATAAACAATGGGGTCTTACCATATTACAATTGTCGCCTATAAGCAGTTTTACGAGTAGTTTTTGCATTCCCAATAGTCTTAAAAATACAAAAATACGCCTGCTTGGCGATAATGTGCTCGAAATTCTTTCTAACGAAAAAACAATTACAACTACTATTTCCGAAATAGAACGGAAGTTAAAACCCATTTACGGCATAGCAACCGAAGACGAAATACGGGATGCCTTTAATACTCTATCGAGCCAACAGTATACCATACCCTCGCTGCCTGAAGTGGTATACCAATCGGTCGAAAGCAAAACATTGGGTACGTTGGAGTTCGAAGACGACGAGTATGTTACAGTTACCACCATCGACACGCATTCTGTAAGAATTATTATGCCTTTGTTGGATGCTGATAATCTTTTAAATAATATAGCCAATGTTGATAGATTGATGTCTGAGAAATTCTACCAGAAAGCTTTAAAAGGCATGTATACTTCGATGCTCGAACTAAAAAATGACTATTGGCTGGACGAAGCAGAGGACGAAAGCGACGAAGAACCTTCGCCCTTATCTCTTGACGAGTTTAAAGAACGGATAATTATTACCGAGATTACTTTTAATACCGAGGGCGATGCAACCATCACTTGCGATGCCGACGGTATGTTTGCAGATCACAGCATTGCTATACATACCGACTCTAAGGGTATCTATAAAAATTCGGCTTTGGCAGATTAAAAGTGGATACAGTCGATCCCCTCTTGACTAATTGATGGCTCTATTTATCTGAATTTTCATTCGTATTATAAAAAAATTATTTGCAAAAATTATTTTTTTGATTATCAACATATTACTCTTGCGTTACAGCAAATAAAACCCAATAATTAGCTTTATAAGGCTTAAAAAATTCAAAACTCATTCAACAATTTTCGTTGTTCTGCGTTTAATGTTATGTAAAACGAATAGAATAAAAATAAAGAGATCTTTTCCATATTTAATATAAGCAGGTTCAGTTTTTGTCCATCTAAAATTGGGAAAGATATTTTAACCAGAATATAATCATCATTGAATTTTTATATATTTGCGTTAAAAATAGCCAACAAATACTTACTTCCAAATGATTTTCTTTATATTTGCTATACAGAAGTAGGGTTTCTAAGTAATTGGTTGTTGATTTTAAAAAAAAACCTTCACAGAAATTGAATTGTACTTAAAGAATATCTATCTGTCGATTGAAAGGCGTAATTCGCCTAAGACTATTAATATAGATAATAATTCGAAGTAGTTTATAGCAGTTGTTAGATTAAAATTTGTATTGTTTTGTACTTATGGTTCAGATTATATACAATTAAAGATATTTTCAACTAAGAAGAGATATAAATCCTTTTTAGGTTAGTGTTAGTTAGTGTGTTTGTAGGAAGCCCATGTCGTGATGACAAGGGCTTTTTCGTTTTATATATATTGTCTTCTTCAGACGCAAGTATTGCGTCTGAAGAAGACAATATCGAAACAAAAGCTCAAGCATTGCGTCTCTACAGAGGGATAAAATGGCATAAAAAACCACCGAAGGCGGCGTAATGCTCCGGTGGTGTTTCGATCAAAATATGTATAAACAGAAAAAATCAGATTGTTTTTTTCCAGATATAAGAAACTACCGATTTGGCAGGAACTTGGTGTGTAAATACATTCTTACCCTCGGCAATGTTGACGGGTTGTGTAGTCTCTTCTTCATTCAATAATACTACAGAGAACGAACCGTCGGGATTCTCGAATGCCGAATAATGAATTTTAGCGGAAGTGTTTCCCTCCGATTTGATTCTTCTTGCATCCGGTTTAACGACTTTAGATAGATGAGCCATCGTGTAATAGTGACTGTTGTAAGTCATTGTAGCATAGTCCGAAGAGTTAATATCTATTGCTCCCAAACAAATATCGCATCCTCCGGGGCGGAATGGAGCGTGTTTGTCGTCTAACATAAAGTTCCACATGATAACCGCTTTGTTGAAATTATTAATAGTTCCGATACAAACCTCACGCATGTTCCACATCAAATCGCCGCCAAAGTCGTAGCCTGTACCCCATAGTCCGATAGACATTTCGGTGAAATACAGGTTCTTTTCGGGGCGTGCATCGTGTATTTTCAATAGCTCCTCTTTTTCGCCACCATACGCATGATAAGCTGCTCCGTTGATGTATTTGGCAGCTTCGGCATCTTCATAAATCTTTAACGGATATTGACCTTGATCGGCATTTTCGGGTTTGTTTACATCGTAATCGTAGTTGTGATCATAAACAAATATTTTTGTTTTGATACCGTTCTTTTCGAAAGCAGGACCTAGAGCCGATTTAATAAAATCGCGTTGCTCTTGCCATGTCATATAGAGGGAAGCCGAATTTCCTCTATTCAAAGGTTCATTCTGAATAGTAACCGATTCGATATTGAAACCCTCTTTTTGCATGGCTTGCAAGTACTTCACAAAATAGGTTGCATAATCTTGATAGTAATCGGGGTCTAGCTGACCGCTAGTCCACGAGTCGAAGGGCTTTTTATCTTTTAGGTTATCCACCTTCATCCATTTGGGAGGAGTCCAAGGCGATGCCATGATTTTTATCTTCGGATTGATCGCCAATATCTCATGCAGGATAGGGAAGAGATCGCGTTTATCGAGTTCGTGAATCTCGAAATTTTCGATACCCGGTTTATCACAATAAGTATAATCTTCGAGCGAGAAGTCAGAGCAGGCAATAGATATACGGATATAACTGTATCCTACACCCGAAACAGGGTCGAAAGTCTCTTTCAACAACTTGGCTCGGTTTTCGGAAGTCATCTTCAATAGATTGTAACAGGTAGATCCTGTTATGGCTGCCCCGAAACCATCCATTTCTTGATATTTCACACTCGGGTCAATCGTTATCAAATTTTGTTTGATAGTATCATTAATGGCTTGCAATACAACACTATCTTTTGCCATAGTTTTTGTTTTGTCTGCTGTAGTAATATAGGCATCCACATAAGTGGGCGGCTTGTTGCACGATAATAGTGCCAAAGCAAACGAAATTGCTAATAAGGTTTTTTTCATGGGTAATTTTTTTTAGTAAACGAGTATACAAGTTTACAAGTAAACAAGCCTTGTCAACTCGTTAACTTGTATACTTATCAACTCTTTATTATTTATAAACAAATGACACAACCGACTGATCGAACGAAGTATACGTAAAACGTCGGTCGCCAACACGTACTGTAAACTGCTGATTAGCTCCTGTTTGATTAAGAACCACCACCACTTTCGATCCATCAGGATTCAAGAATGAACATATCTCTAAGTTACTTGGTTGAGTACCTACTACCATATATTTGATGCGGTGTGCCCCCTCTTTGATAAACTTAGAGAAGTGTCCCAACAAGTAATACTCTTCGTTTACTGTGTATGCATTATTGTCATTTATGGTAACAATCCCTCGGCAATCTTGACAACCGCCACTTGTGGTTGTTACCGGTCCATGCGACCGATCGAGGGCAATATTCCACATCAAGAAGTTGCGAGAACCCTTGTTGATAGTTGGCATCAGCATGCTTTTCATATAATACAGCATATTGCCGATGGCATCGTCGGTATTCCATCCGCCCCCCGATTGTTCGGTAAAATAGAGCGGAACATCGGGATGTACTCTCAACAAATTATCGAGGTCGGCAGGAGATCCGTTATACCCGTGAAAGGCAACACCTGCCACAAATTCTTTGGTTTGAGTATCGTCCAGAATCTTACTCGGATAATCGTACCCGTCGAAGTTATGATCCCAAATCAGAATCTTGGTTTTGATGTTTGCTTGTTTAAACTTAGGACCTATATAATCGCGAATAATGCGATTTTGCTCGTTCCACTCCATGTACATGGTTGGGTAAGCGCCTGTTTCGTAATGAGGCTCGTTTTGCAAACTGATAGCATCGATAGTTATACCCTCGTTTTTATAGGCTTGTATATATTTTACAAAATAGTCCGAAAAATCGTTGTATACCGCTTCGCCTATTAGCGAACCACCATTCATGCTTTGATTTTTCTTCATCCAAGCCGGAGCAGTCCAAGGGCTACCCATCAGTTTGATGTTTTTGTTCAAAGCTACAATTTGTTTCAACACAGGCAATAAATCGCGTTTGTCGGTTGCCGGTATTGCAAAACTATTGATATTGTTTTCGTCGCAATAGGTATAATTACCAAGAGAGAAATCAGACGAACCGATGGTCAAACGTAAATATTTGAGGGCAATACCGCTATCGGTAAATAAGTCGTTCAGCAGTTTTACCCTTGCCGTTTCCGACATATTCTTGATAAGGTAGGCTGACGAGCCGGTTAACGATCCACCGAAACCCTCTATTTCTTGTTTCAAGTCGGTACTATCGAGCCTGATAGTGAGATTGGCAACATCACTCGAAAAACCAATATTCGGTTGTTTGGTCAATCGTTGTGAGTTATTTCTTACAGTCAAGTAAACTTCTACTCCTTTGGTTTCGGGTTGAGGAGGAGGAGGTGTAGGATCGGTGCCCGGATCGTCTGACGAACACGATGTCAAACCCAATAAAAGTGATGTGAAAAGAATGAGGTATTTTTTCATGATGCTTTTTTTAAGAGTAGACAAGTCTTGTCAACTCGTCTACTTGTTATCTTGTTCACTTTAATCTCTTAAGGAAGAGTTGCTTCCACAGCAGTTACAACCTTAGTAGATAAGTTTATAGTCATTTTATAGTTTCCTGATGCCGCTGTTGGGGTAGCATACCAGTTACCATTTGGTTCTCCTTTAGGATTTTGAGTCTTACTGTTTATCAATATTGCTGGAAGCGTATAGTCATCCGACTTCTTCTCACCCCCCCAGCCTTTATTTTCAAAGAATTTGAAGTTCGCTTTTGCAGCATCAAAATAAACGGTTGCTTGATATTCATTGTCTGCTGTTTTCTTGAACAAAATAAATTGTTTAGCCAGATCGAATCCCCATCCGCTGGTAGCCTCTATTTTCACTTTCGAAGGATAGCCCAAGCCTTCGCCACATGCTACTAACACATTCGGATAGTTAGGATCTATATCTTGCACAAGCATATAGTTGCGGTCGGCACTATAGTCTAGTACCCAAGGACCTGTTTCACCAAGGAATTTTACCGTATCGGCTGATATCCTTGTGAAATAATCGACATTGAATAATGTGTTTTTGAGTAGTGCATCGGTAAGAACAAGTTTCTTTCCTTTTTCGATATAAAAACTAGCTTCTTTAAACGCCTCGCCTCCGATGGTTGCATTGGTAAACATGTCAAGAGTGAGAGTCGATATATTTGTCAAATCGATACCTGCCAGAGTAGTTACAAAAGTGTAGGTATTGAAACTGATCCCAGTGGTCGATTTCTTCATCGGTTCGGAAGTTGTTATGTAATCGCCGCTTTCGTCTACAAGGGCAATAGCACCCCCTTTGAGACCCCAAACATCGCCCGAGAAATCGATTTGATTGTCAGCCGTGATTTTTTCGGCGATTTTGTAACGGATTTTGTTTTTCATATCTACATTGGGAGACACATAATTGTCTGATTTTGTGCCGCCGGATGTTAATGTAATCACATTTCCATTGTCTAAAACCAGGTACAGTTTAGGATAATAGGTTCTAAATCCTTTTATACCTGCAACATTGCCTGTGGTAACATCGCCTTCTACATTTATCAGTTTCAGAGAAACTTCTACGGCTGCATTGTCGGGAAGTTCGCTAATGTATGCCGCTTTAAATTTAGCCGATACTTCGGTGCTGTTGCCTTTAGTCCTTATTGTTTGAGTAGCAACAACTTTATCATTTACTATCATCTTCATCTCCAGTGTAGAGAGAGGTGTTACAGGGTCGGAAACCTTTGCTGTAATAGTTATCGAGTCGCCATATACGAAGCTGCTAGGACTGATGCTTGCCGATTCTATAACGGGTGTCGAATGGGGGTACACTACACGCTCCTCTTTTTCTTCGCACGATACAAGTGCAAATAAGACTAGTAGTCCCAGTAATATATGTATGTTTATTCTTTTCATTGTAATGCGTTTTTTGTTAGTTAATTAGCTGACTATTAAACAAGTATACTTGTTTAATATTTTTATCAATAGCCCGGGTTTTGAACAAGTTTAGCATTTTGATCCATTTCGCTTTGAGGAATAGGCCATATCAGTCTGTTTTCGTTCAATCGTGCTGCATAATCTTTTTGCTGATCGCTGCATGATCTCATTACTTGGATGAAGCGTCCTCTGCGTTTCAGGTCAAACCAACGTTTTCCTTCAAAAGCAAACTCCAAACGGTTTTCTTTTTCGATAGCCAAGCGAACATCTTCTTTAGAGTTGGCTGTTGTGTTGGGTAACTGTGCGCGGGTACGTATGCGGTTTACCAAGTCTTTGGCTTTAAACATGTTGCCCAATTCGTTTTCGGCATCGGCAAGTAAAAGAATAGCTTCGGGTAAACGGAATAGGATGACATTTCCTTTTTCCTGGCTTCTCAATTTGTTGCAGAAAGGGAAAGCATTTTGTGGCCAATATTTGTCTTGCCAAAGTCCTGTTACATCACCAAAACGGATAGACGCATCGCGGCGAATAGCATCATTTTCAGCATTAAAGGCTCTGTATAGGTCTTGACTGGGTGTATTGAATTTTTTCCAGTCCACACCGTAGAACATCTGTGCTCCCCAGTTGCCTAAAGCAGTCCATGCAGTATAATTAACCTCAAAAAGAGCTTCTTTCGAGTTTTCGTTCTTTAAATCTACAGAGGGTAAAACCTTATCGGGAGCAGTACTTCCAATAGTAAATAAATCGTCGAAGTTATCCAACAACCCGTAACGAGTGTCGTTTACTACAGCATCGGCGTATTGTTTTACTTTAGCCCAATCGGTATTTGTAACTCCGTCTTTGGTAGCATATACTTGAGCCAAGATAAGATTGGTTACTGCTTTAGTAATCTTAAACTTGTTGTTACCCGAGTAATCGGGTACATTCACTGTTGCATACTCAAGGTCTTTTACTATTTGGGCATATACCGAATCCTTAGATGTTTGAGCCGGATATAATAAAGGATATACCTCGTTGATATTTTCGGTTGATATTTCGGGGACATCTTTAGTAAGAAGTGGCACATGCTCGTATATTCTTACTAGATTAAAATAACATAAAGCTCTCATAAAGGATGCCTCACCCAATATTTCTTTTCGGCGTTGATCTGTTAATGCCGGATCAGGTATTTGAGGTACCCAAGTGAGTATCGAATTTGTTTTTGCAATATGACTATATATAGATGCCCATTCTCTATTTACATTTTGATTACCCGGACTTATTCTGAACTCGTCTATCTCGGCACGTTGAGGATTTGGTTCTCCCGCATAGGCATTGTCGGTTTGTGCATCGTTTGTAATGTACCAATCGAGCTGCCAAAATTCGGATGCAAAATCACTATATGCGCCCGAAATTAATTGCTCCGCCTGCTGGGCTGTAGTATATTTTAATGAATCTTTGGTGTTGTTATTTATTCCAAGATTTTCATTGGTGAGCTCAGAATATGGTTTCTCGTCCAGAAAGTTGCTGCAAGATACAAGCACTAAGCCGGCAAGTGAAACACACAATAGGTGTTTTATATTGTATTTCATGATTGTTTGTTTGTTTTAGAATGTTAGATTAAGTCCAAATATAAATGAACGAGTTTGTGGGAACGTTCCCATATCGATACCCAATTGAGCAGCAGCTCCTGTTGTATTCATATCTGATTGCATCCAACTCAATTCGGGATCATAACCTGTGTATTTAGTTAAAGTGATCAGGTTATCGGCTGTTCCGTATATACTAAGACCGGCTATACCCATTGGTTGAAGCCATTTTTTGTTGAAATTGTAGGACAATGTGAGCGATTTTAATCGGATATATGAACCATCTTCTACAAATCTGGTTGAGTTTTGATAGTTGTCGCTTAATTCTGCAGCTCTTGGTATATCGGTAATCATACCCGGACGCATCCATCGGTTGAGGACATTGATAGTTTGGTTCTTAGAGTCGAACATCCCCTCTGAATTTAGTCTGGATGCATTGTAGATATCGTTACCGTATGATCCTTGAATAAATGCTGCTAAAGAGAAATTCTTCCAAGAAAAATTGTTTGTAATACCATAAGTAAAATCGGGTTGAGCATTACCTATAATTGTTCTGTCACCGGTGTCTGCACTACCTGTAATGCCATTGTGATTGAGATCTTTGTATTTCAAATTTCCGGTTTCGGGATCAACGCCTTCCGAAATATATCCGTAAAAACTACCCAGGGGGAGTCCTTCTCTCACCATAATTACATCAGAGCCGTTGGCTTCTATTCTAGCCACAGGATACTCATCTGTTAAACTTAATCGAGTTAATTCGTTTTTATTGAAAGACATGTTAAGTGAAGCATCCCAAACAAAAGCCCCTGTTAGAATATGACCTGTGAGATTAAACTCGAACCCCTTATTGGTCATCTCACCGTCGTTTCTCAGCGGAAGGGTAAGTCCTGAGCTTAAAGGCACATTGATATTAAGTAACAGGTCGGTTGTTTTTTTATAGTACGCATCGAATTCACCAGTTATTCTTGAGTTGAATAAGCTGAGGTCTAATCCTGCATTATATTGAGTAGTTGTCTCCCATTTCAAATTACGGTTTCCAAGCTTACCGGGATTGATATTGGGACCATTACCTGTTGTGGAAGTGGTATTTATATCGTATTTTCGGTTATAGTCGTAATTACCAATACCGTTTTGGTTACCGTTTTGTCCCCAAGAAACTCTTAATTTAGCATCATTTACAATATGAGTGAGTGGTTGGAAGAAATTTTCGCTAGAGAATCTCCATCCTGCTGATACCGATGGGAAATACCCCCATTGGTTACCCGGAGCAAGTTTAGAAGATCCGTCGGCACGAAAGTTGGCTGTGAATAAGTAACGGCTTTCATAATCATATTGTACACGTGCAAGCATCGAAACCAGCGTGTTACCGTCCCTGGTAGCCCTTGCACTGTTGATTTTATTAGCCATATTTAATGTCATAGGATACAGGTTTGTACCTTTAACAAAATCTTCTGCCGATATATAACTATTATTATGTCTGTATTTTTGGAAAGTAGCACCACCCATTAGAGATAAGTTGTGCTTGCCATCAAATTTTTTGTCGTAAGTAACTATATTCTCACTTAACCAGGTTAGGTAATCATCATCGGCATGTTCGCCACGTCCATTAGCATTTCTTCCGTAATTAGTCTTTACCGGATCGATAAATTTATCCCATTTGTGAGCCGTATAATCAACAGCAAAGCTGGGTTTGAAATGCAACTCTTTTGAAATTATAAAATCTAAAGCAACATTACCCATAAAACGGTAATCGGAGTTCTGATCGTAGGTGTCAGTTGCAGCATAGGGGTTTTCCCACGATCCTTGATATGGGTTTCGGTAATACCATGTGGGTTTTTCGGGATCCCATTTTGTCATAAAAGGAGGAGTATTTATTATTGACATAACAACTCCGCCACGATCGGCATTCAGATTATCTGCCACATCACGACGTCCGGTTTTGGCAAAACTCACATTCGATGTTATTTTCAACCAATCTTTGGTTTGTGCACTGGTGTTACTTCTGAATGAATACCTATTGTAAGACGATGGCGAAATAATCCCTTTTTCGTCTTGGTAGCCACCCGATATAAAATAGTTAACCTTATCAGTTCCACCCGAAAGCGATACTTGATAATTTTGTTTCACACCTGTTCCGTACATTTCGTCAGCCCAATTGGTATATCCGGTTTTGCTTCTATCAGCAGCACCGGCACCGTATATGTCGTCATATAGGTCATAATATTGAGTTGTATTGAGCGTCTTGATTGTTTTTGCCACATTGGAGAATCCGGCAAACATCGATACGTTTACTTCCGATCGTCCCGCAGTACCTTTCTTAGTCGTAATCAAAACAACACCGTTTGCTGCACGTGCTCCGTAAATAGCTGCCGAAGAAGCATCTTTAAGAATCTGTAAACTTTCGATATCTGTTGGCGATATATTTCCAATGTCGGTTGTGGGAATACCATCTACCACATACAGAGGTTCATTACCGGCATTTAGTGAGGTTGTACCACGTACACGTACGCTAAGTCCTACTCCAGGTTTTCCCGAAGGTTGAGTTACCTGCACACCGGCAGCTTTGCCTTGTAGGGCTTGTTGTGCCGAAATAACGGGGCGATCTGCCCACTCTTTAGACGATACACTGGCTACGGCGGTGGTAAGATCTTTTTTCTTTATAGTACCGTAGCCCACCACTACAACCTCTTCGAGCGATTTGCTGTCGTCATAGAGTGTTACATTCACTATTTTTTGCCCATTTACAGCAACACTTGCTGTTTCCATTCCTAAATAACTGAATATCAAAGTTGTGTTTCCGGGTACAGATATAGAGTAATTACCGTCAAAATCGGTAACAGTACCTGTTGCGGTATTGCCTTTTACAACAATCGTTGCACCAATAATAGCCTCTCCGGCAGCATCCTTTACATTACCTGTTACTTGAACGGATTGTGCAAAAGCCAGCATCGGAAGTAAGAGCAACATTATCGCCAGGCAAGTTTTTTGCCAAGACTTCATTAGTCTCATTTTTTTCTTACTGTTCATAGATTCCAAGATTTTAATTGCCATTTATTATTTAATTTATAGCTGATATTTGTTTTTCAAAGCGTAGTCGAACGCCAATTCAACCAACTTGAATATTTTTTGAGAAACGGTTAATCTTTTCGGGATGTACCGAAATTGAAATAAAAGGGTAAAATTGGGGATAAGACACTAATTGTCTTGATTAAGTAGTTTATAATCATTTGGATATGGTATTTGGTTAAACAATGTTTAGGTTTCTGTACAAAGGTGAATAATAAATTCTTAAAAAAACGAATTTTAATTGTTAAATATACACTAAGCTAAGTGTGTTTTATGTGTTTTCTTAGTGTTGATAAAACACAGTATGTTTTTCGGCATAAAAAGGGGTAGAGTGAGAAAAAAAGTTTAATTTTGCTTCGCTTTTGGTCTAAAATTTGTCGATGCTAAAAAAACTATACCAATTTAAGATTGTTATAGTCTAAAGCATATTTATCTATTTGGGTTATATATAATATATTATACACTTCCGAATGAGTTCATCTAGTATTCTTAAGAATATATCTGTTGATTGTGTCGTATTTGGTTATGAGAGAAATGCCTTGAGGGTATTGCTCCGTCAAGAGTTTATCAATTATAGAGGACGTATCTACGAGGAATGGAAGCTTCCCGGCAACCATGTTTTACGCAACGAAACCTTAGACGAAACAGCCGTACGCATACTCCGTGAGCAGAGTGGCATTACCGAAAATGTTTACCTCAAGCAACTAAGTGTATTCAGCGATGTTAGCCGTTTGAAATTGCGCGATCGAGATTATAAGTGGAAAAAGGAGCAAGGGGTAGGAGACGACAGGGTAGTTACGGTGGCATATTATTCGTTGGTAAACGTTTCGGACATAGATGCTTCACACCTCTATAATGTGGCGAGATGGCACAAGGTTTCGGAAGTAAAGGAGCTGATATATGATCACAAAGATATACTAGATGCTGCCTTGATGCGGTTACGGGAAGATTTATTGAATCAGCCGATTTTATTCGAATTATTACCCGAGTTTTTTACGTTAACAGAGTTGCAAACACTTTACGAAATAATATTGGATGCGAACTTCGATAAACGCAATTTCAGACGTAAGGTTTCTAATATGAAATACTTGACTCCATCGGGAAAGCGTCAGGAGAATGTGAGCCATAAACCGGCTATGCTGTATCAGTTCGACCGTAAGATATACGAGAAAACAAAGCAGTACCGATTCGACTTTTCGGTGTAAGTTTTTTGGCAATAAAGAGTATGAAGTCTAAGTAAAAACAGTATCTCTTATTATAACAATAGACAAAAAGCCCCAAACCATCACGGCTTAGGGCTTTCTAAATACTAAAACACTACAGTAGAATATCTTTCAGAATATTCCTGCTTCTTACAGACAAGAGACCCCTGTCATTCTATTTTTGTTTGATCCGAAAAATGTATCTTTATTTGGATAGTGCGTCGTCAACTTTATACCTCGAAAGTTTCTAACGAATATTTATTTTGGCAGGTCTTCTGACTTACTCTGTCTGTTGAACTTCCTTCCCATCCTTACAGTTATCAGTTATCAGTTATCAGTTATCAACAAATTTGTTGTTCACTGTTCACTGTTCACTGTTCACTGTTCCGACAGTGGTGTGAGATTTGTTCAAAGACTGTTGTAGAGCTTACAGCAGCGGGTCTGTTCAGGATTTTCACCTGATTCTCTTTTCAGCATATTTCCGATAAATGGATTAATGCCACCAAAATTACAAGACAAAAATAGTAAAAAAATCGAGAGTGATTAGCTTTTTTGTGTAATAATATAAAGAAAGAAGGTACTCTATTTAATAGAAAAACACCTCTCATCGCTTGATTGATGGAGATGTTTTGTAGATTATACTTATGACTGAATTTTTTAATAATAAGTTATGGTGCGTTCGCTGTAATAATTAATTTTATAACTTGCTTTTCCGCTTGCGTCCACCTCCTTATATAAGGTATACACTAATGTCCAATTATTTTGCGAATCATCTTTCTTGATAAATTGTTGATATTTTGATGGTTTTTCTTCAAAAAGACCATCGCTAGCAGGCGTAGATCGGGGTGTTATATGAGTTTCCTTATAACTATTGTCTATTGATCCATCTTCTTTTAGATTAAAAGAATATGTATAATTATTCTTTTTCATTTCACCATTCCCCCTAGAACTAAAATTAGATAATGTTGCTTTTTTATTTACATCATCATAGGTTATCACTGCTTTTTCTTTACTATAAATTGAGTAAATAGTACCATTTTCATAAGAATATGTCTCTTTATAATATTCTGTTATTCTTGATTTGGAGTCTATTTGATATCTTTCGATATATCTCGGCTGTGGATTATTGTAAAAAAATTCAAAATAAGTTATTCTTTCGGTTAAAATTCCGAGAGGATTGTATTGGTCTACAAACTTATAGATAAGATCTCCTTTTTTTGTAACGGTATTGGTTTGAGGATCCCAAGCATCGGGTTCATCACCCAAATTATATTGATATTCGGTAGTAGATTTTACTTTTCCGTTTAATTTTAGATTATTTGTTGTAATTAAAGCTGGGATATCTTTAGTTAATTGAGCAGCAGCATTACCTGTTATTTCATCAGTCAACTTACCCGAAGCAGGACCATCGTAATAAGTTATTTTCTGTTCGTAATAAGAATAAGAATCAATACTAGTAAAAGTGTCACCATAATTATTCTTATCATCGTAACGAGAGTACGATTCAACAATATTACCTTTGCTGTCTTTTTTTGTGAAAATATTGGTTCTTTCCGTATACGTCTGTTCTTTGTTAGATTGAATAGGAGATTCCTTTGTTCTTACTTTCGGTTTATATATTTGAATTTCGCCACTATAATTTATCCGATTTTGGTCATTTAGCGGATAAAGTTCTTTGCGGAGAGGTTTAAAAGTGCCTTCATAATTTTCCTTATACCACTGTATAAATGTCGTGATTCCTTCTTTATCACTGTATTCATAAGTGTATTTTATGGCAAAAACGGACTTTAATTGACCTGTTTCATCTCTTAGATCGAACGAGGGGCGGGAAGTTAAACTCTCATAGAGTTCGTTTTTAAGTCTATATATACTGTCATATTCTATTTTATATGTACTAGTTGGTCTCATCTCATTGTCATAACGATAATATTGAGTAGATCTGATGAGTGTCCCATTTTCGTCAAATTCATAGACTATCTTAGATCGAGATTCTCCTTCTTTCTGAACAGTACTATTCTCATCATCCCAATGTGCATAATATTTAATTTTTTCTACTGTTTTTACTTTACCTACCAAACCATAAGTAGCGGTTGTTTCTGTTGCATACTTTACGTAATCAGCCGGATTAATTTTTGTTGGGGTATCATCTTTTTCGCAAGAAGTTAATAGGCATATAATACCGATGCACCATAATATA
>JAVBJR010000548.1:0-2728 GCA_031546965.1 Dysgonomonas sp. | reverse complement strand
AGCTGCATTTTTCCCAAGTAAAATACCTCGCTGAATACAGTGCTGGTAAGAGATTCAAAATCGAATATGCCGTTCAAAGGAACTGAGCAAATATGTTGGATTCCGTCTCAGATGTCTGCTGTTCCGACTGATACATTGATCCATGCCTGCGGGAGTAAAACCTACTGTTGGATTTTTGTTAACCTTAACCCTTTCAGTCGCAGTGTCCATTTTCAGGGACACAAATTTTAACATGGGTGACTATATTTTAACATGCGCAAACCAATTTTTTTTACATGTTTATTTATGTTCTATTAACATTGGAGAATGTTTCTGCCAAAGGAAATTTTTATTGCGTAAGCGGATCATAATTCGTGACTGAAAGGGTTAAAGACTTTGTTTGTTAAAGACTTCGTTAAAAACTTCGTTAAAGACTTTGTTAAAGACTTTGTTAAAGACTTTGTTAAAGACTTCGTTAAAGACTTTGATAAAAACTGTGCAACTTTCTGAATCGTTCGATAATTACAGAAACATTTCCTAGAATATGTTTTTGCAATCCTCCATTTTTGTTTTTATTTTTTAAACCAACTATTCCAGTTATTTATACATGCGGAAACGAAGGTCATTTCAACACTTTTGCGCGACTTTAAACTTCAGTTGCTTTCATTTGTCTTTAATAATTATTAACATTCATTGTCATGCAAAAGCACAAAGCAACATTGTTCAATTTTAATTATACACAGCTATTACCGTATATAAATAAAAAGTAATGAAATACGTATGTAGAATATGAAAGATTACTTTACCTTGTTGTTGCTTATTTCAAAATGGCCGCAAAAGGTTGCAAAGTTAATATAAAATAGTAGTTGTAGCTTCCTTAGCACATTGACGAATGGCAAATATATGTGGCTGTATGTTGGCAATAACAATGTATATTTTCAAGAACCGGTTGGTCCAACTGCGAGTTGAGGTAACTCGGAAATGTATGAAGCTCGGTTGGTCAAGGGATCTTTCAGAGAATGTGCAGCTGATGACGTCATACTGTGTCACGTGATCTGTTTCCTTTCACCACCAATGCAATTGGGGACGTCCCACCATGCTTGTGTGATTATTGCATTTTTATATGAACAACGCAACGTGCATTGAAAGATTAATTTATAGTCAATAGGTCAATGGCATATCCAATGTTAGGGAGCATGCATAACTTAAGTCATCATTTACCCTGTCAGTTCACCTATAACATCATATCATTACCATCAATTCTGGTGATGCAAAAATTACAAAATTAAATTTCCAGAAATATGCAGAGTAAACTAAAAATTGGAATTCATAATATGCAACATGCATGCTATTGTGATTGGATTTTATATATGTAAATGAATTATGGAACTCTGTCATGGACAAAAGAGATTTTACAAATGTATCATTTATATAATACTACATACATAATTCATTTTGTAATTTAGAAATAATAATTGCATTATAATCATCAATATTTTATAATTACTATTGTCATGTTGGAATAATGGGTTACGTAAAAACATCAGCCCCTGTGGCCTAACGGATAAGGCATCGGTTTCCTAAACCGGGGATTGTGGGTTCGAATCCCACCAGGGGTAAACATTTAAATATATGTATTAATATTTGCAGAGTTAGTGGTGGACTTTTCTGTTTAGCAGATTTTTATTGACTAGTATTAATTAAAAAAAATACGTGCCTTGGAATATGTAAACTAATGAGAAAATTCATTAAACTTTATGAATTGGACATATTGATCGACATTTAACAATAAAGTGCGAGGCAATAGCATATTTTTATTGGAGGAATTGGAGTGTGAGCAATCCTATCAGCTCCAACTTTGATTACATGCTTCGCCCAGCATAAAAGCACATTCCCTTCAACAAATAGGCGTGTACTTGCTTTGTGTATGTGTAAATTATATTATGAATAGGTAGCAGAGGGCAATTCCAATTATGGCCACTATGCCCAGAAAAACAGAAGTAACCATAGCATATGGGAAACATTTTCTACATTCATTTTTATTCTTTAAAAATGTTATAGTATTACAATAGTGGCTACACTAATAAGATCATTATTATACCTATTGTCATATACATATTTTATCCCCCATGTTATATATATTAAATGACATGATATTGAAATAAAACTAATTTTGTTCAGCAATAATTAGTTGTTGTATAATATAATGAATTTTATTGGAAATAATTGAATGCAATCAGGATTCATGCAAAAAATAGTAAATTTCAGATTCTTATTTGCACTCCTTATCCTCGCAAACATCCAATGGATATCACTGCAGAAATACAAAGACATAATTGGACTGTACTCGACATGCACAACATGGCAGAGTCTTTTCACACGTCACTTGGCTTGGAGCAAATGACTGATGATTTCTGGCACAAGTCAATGTTTATTAGGCCAGCTGATGGTCGTCCAGTTAATTGTCATGGTACATCAATAAATTTCTTTGATGGAAAGGACTACAGGTTATGAATACATTTATTTTCTAAAAAAAATTGACATCTGATAATTTTAGCAGATAACCAGGAATGTTTTCATTGAATTAGAATCAGAATGTGTAGTCAAGTAACTGGGAACGACTTGAATAGAATTCATCATGAGATTGGACACATTCAGTACTTCATGGCATATCGGAATCAGCCAATGATATTTCAAGTAGGAGCAAGTCCAGCCTTGCATGAATCAGTGGGAGATACAATTCTGTACT
>JAVBJR010000714.1:0-3780 GCA_031546965.1 Dysgonomonas sp. | reverse complement strand
TTGAATAAAAAAATACGTTTTCTGTAGAAGAAGGATGTACTATTTTTATGCTATATCAAACACTTTTCCAGTATTGCTCTGGAGCTAGAAAAAAAATAGGATGTGTAAAATTGGCCAACTAACCCCGGTCTCCCCTACATGGATAGCTTTGCATTTCCATTTCTTTCTATCTGATTGTTCATCCTCCTCCAATGTCTTACGTTTCCCAATAGCTGACGATCCAGACTGTGCATTTTCATAATCCATACCCACTTGATGATTGCTCTAGTATTGGTATATGATAATATTGACTAAGTTGTGTAGTTCAATCCTACAACAGGCTGCTTCTGCTCTGCTTCTGCACTAACTTGTGCATTATAGCAGTGCTTATATACCCATTTCTTACTGATGTCATGCCTGAAAACGTATAACATGACCGTACTTGTCTGTTTAGTTTGAAAAATATGAAATGTATTTTTACGGCATAGAAATCCAATTAAATAAAACACGCAAGAACATATGCAACAAATGCAAGAGAAAAACATAATAGGAGAGCGAATAAATGAACTGACCAACATTCTGAATGTATAAATATTAAGCTATTCTAAATATGCACAAGAAACAGTAGAAAATAACGAAGTGTGCAGATTTACTGAAAATAATTAATGAATAATGAGAAAGTCAAACAATAGGTGACTTAGGGAATGACCAATTGAACTGTGTAACCCAAATGCACATATCTAATAAAGTGCATGAGCACATAATCAACAACACAAACCTATATGGTGCAGATAGACATTTATTTGACCATTGAAACATTATACATTTCTACATAACATAATTGTAAACATTTCTAAACTTTACCAAACCTCTACAATTTGAAAAATTAAACTTTACTGTATTATAGCAAAATGCTCATATAAACATGTTACTTTCTTGTATGTGAACTTACTGTAGACATTTCAACCTTTCAAAGATTATTCACAATGACATATTTGATAGTTGGAAATATGACAAATCATGTATACAACTGTACATCTAAATTTTATACTAATCGACAAGGGTATTTAAAACGATTAGTTTAATGCTATTTGACTTTTATGCATATAAGCTTATAGTGTCTTTAGCCGTCGGACATTATAGCTGTTCGAATAATTGACTCGAACTCCGGTAAACAGGTGCTGATTTATTCGTTCCGATAAATCCTTCGCACAGGCCAAAAGCACCTCCACTGGTACTCACTAATTGATGGTTGCCCAAATTACACTCCGATGGTCATTTGGTGCTACTTCGCCGAATTTTAGGGTGGTTTGCCTCGCTTCGCCATTTCTGGGAGCCAAGGTCAAACCACAAGAAGATAAATAAACCACACTCAAAGAGGTAACTATGAAGAACCAACTCGAGTCTCGAAAGCACTCGAGTTTTACTGAGGCCACAAATTACCATTCATTGGTTGAATTTGTGGCCAACAGAAATCGCCAAAGCCGTTGCCATGCCATTTTATTGGCTGGCCGGAATCACGTTTTTTCTGTTGCTACGGGCGTTAGCAACGCCGTTTTTTATGCTGCACGTCTGGTCACGTGAGCGAGGGGGGTTGCTAGGCAACGACGGAAATATCGCGAAGTTGCACGAACTAACGCTTCCTTAAATGACGTTTTCGGGGGTGGGCGTGGGAGGTAAGACCTCGGGTCGTTACATGTTCTTCAACAAAGGGGACCATTCCGACAAAAGGAGGACAAGAGGGGGACAGGGCTACACAATAGGTGAGCAATGGCAATTATAGGATTAAAAGGTCAATCCCTTTTGTTAAATAAAAGTGTGGCAATGTGAAGGCTTTGAAGGCATGATGTGGCACGTGGGGAGGGGGGTGGGGGTCAGGTAGCCTCCCACCTTCCCCTGTTCCCCAGGCAATCCCCTGGGCATTGTTGGAAAACCAACTTTTGGGCGAAAGGGAGGTGTTAGGCGTTTTACTTGTAGAATGTCCCCCTACGAAGGTTTGAAGGTGATAGCATGAGAATTGTGGAAATGCATCTTGACGACGGACAGACACACAGACAGAAAGAAAGACAGACAGACATTCCCTTTTATTGATATACATAGATGTATACGTGAAATGTGAATGCTCAGCAGGTTATTCAAATATTACTACCATATGATGCCATGGGGCTGTTATATCCATTGCCATATTACATTTTGCCTTCTGAATGTCCACTATTGCAATAGTTTTTTGTCGTTAAAAGTTTTTTGCTGGCCGGAAGCACTATCATTAGGCAATGTATGGATACACAAAAGACCCATTAGCTTCACATTCTTGCTTTAGATCGAAACTAATTAACTCATAACAATGAAATTGGGAAATATCAATATATACTATTGATTTGGCATATACTTTTTAAAGATTACCTGTAGCTATCTTAGCTACCTCAACAATGTAATCACAAGCTTGTACGCAACAATGAAGAAAAGGTTGAAATTGTACAAAATGATTTCATTATTCTACCTTGTTTGTATTTATCTCTCATTTATCTGCAATACCATAACTGTAAATATATTTATGGTAAGGTCCAAGAAAAATGACCAATCTCCTGTATGGAGCAATAAGTTACCGGGACTAGTTGCTTATAAAAATGTTATGTCAAACATTGAATGCGCTGTGAATTGTTATGACCATGAAAATTGCATGCATTTTGCAATTTACAAGTTGTCTAATGGATCCGGTGATATCATTCAGTGCATACTGTCACAAAGCACCACTGGGCCTCCTTTGGATGTGGTTTCCTGTTACAATACAAATGTATGTATGTATGTAATATGTTGAAAATCATTTTACATATGCAATTTAGATATTAAAGGTAAAACTAATAACAGTAGAAGAAATGTTCATTATTACATATTTCTCAAAACCTGGAAGTTCCAAAATAGTTATTGTCCTGATGCGAAACTCAGTTTTTATAGATAAAATTTATGTTACTTAGACATTACCAATTAAATAATTGTTGACACAATTACTTAATAACTAGGTTAATACCCTGACATCATCACTAAGATCCTATAATTTTTTTATGGTAACGAGAGATGCATATGAGCATCCAGAATAAGCTGCAATTTTAAATTCTGCAGCATTTTTTTAGAATCACCCACAAAATATTGTTCTATTTTTCAGCAGATTCATACCAAAGCCCCAGATGGTGCCACTTGGAAGAATTTATCTTATATTGGAAATTTTAGAGGTTGCGTTTGTCGGCATCAACGACAAAATTCCACTTGCAAACAGTGCGTTGAAAATTATTTTGGAGCAAATTGTGAAGTTGGTAAGATTCATGATATACTATCTGCTTAACATGACTTCAGATTGAGAAAATGTATTTTATGGAACATATTCTGTCCACATTATGTATATAATATTATTTTATATTAAAGGAGAACTGACAGGGTATTTTTCGTAATTTTTGATTGCAAAGACAAGTCGCTAAATTGATCGAGTATCGAAGAATAGTCAGGCAGGGCGTGAATTTTTTCGGCTGCAGGGATGTTGAGCAATTGCTATTCAAAGATATCGGCTAAACCACAGCATAAGCCCTCTTATTGGTCTACATCGTCGATTGACTCATCGTCGAACCATGCCCCCGCCGGGTACGTACGTAATCTGTCTGTTTGCGGCTCTCGGGGAAGGAAAACGGCAATTTCATTGAAATACAAGTATAGTTGGACATCTGGACAACAGTTGGCAATGCAACAATCGCACTACGTTAACGTTTTGTACCTCAAACTGAATTTTAACGAATAAAGGGGCGGAGCTAC
>JAVBJR010000529.1:0-6690 GCA_031546965.1 Dysgonomonas sp. | reverse complement strand
AGGATCACTCTTAATCCTTTCCAACTCATGCGAAACAATCTGCCCTACATCGGTTTTGATTTGTTTATAATTGAGGTTGATTTGTTCCTCCATTCGGTCTTGTCCATTCTCATCAATAAAATTAGTAATCACCGGAATATTCTGATAGGCTTTTGTTTCGGCGGCAACGGCTGTATTATCCACGACAATTTTAGCATGGAAAATTTTCTGATCGATACGCTCGTCGAAATTATCCGAAACTGCCCCTACAAACATTCCTTGTGTCAGATTCGATATTTTACTGGCGGGAATCAAACTATCCAACTGCGTAGAAATGGAGGTCGAAACATCCTGCCGATTGATAGAAACGGATTGACGTTTTTGCAAGACCTTGCCGAATCTCTCGGACAAAGTTTTGGAGGTTTCACCAACCACCTGACCCGAAAAAATATTACCTACTGTATTGATAACCACTTTGGCTTCCTTGTCTCCATAATCCCGATATAACTGGCTGAAATCCTGAAATCCCAGACAAACGGCTACTTTGTTACTACGTGCTGTGGCTATCAGGTTGTCCAATCCCCTAAAATACATCGTTGGTAGCTCATCAATAATTACCGAAGATTTAAGCTGTCCTTTTTTGTTGATGAGTTTCACGATTCGGCTGTTGTATAATCCAAGGGCTGCCGAATAAATATTCTGACGGTCGGGATTATTCCCCACACAAAGCACCTTCGGCTGTTCGGGATTATTAATATCAAGGGTAAAATCGTTACCTGTCATTACCCAATACAATTGTGGGGAGATCATTCGTGATAGTGGGATTTTAGCACTAGCAATTTGTCCCTGCAACTGGTCTTGTGCTCCACCTTCCCAGGCATCCATAAAGGGGGACAAGTAGTTTTCGAGTTCGGGATAGGAAGTAAGAATCGTAAAAGTATCGGCATACTTTTTATTCAAAAACTCAATGGCATGGGGAAAAGTGCAATATTTTCCGTTTTGGTAGATTTTCAGATACCAGATAATGGCAGCCAGCAGGATAATCGGAGATTCTACAAAGAAATCCCCTTGCTTTTGTATCCAGGTCTTATTCAGATTCAACATGATGGTATAGGCTGATTCATAAGCATCAGAGATGTCGGTCATAAATTCCGGAGCTATCGGATTGCAACGGTGGCTCTTGGCTGGATTATCAAAATTGATTACATAAAACTGTGGTTTTACCGTATACTTATCCATATTCTTTAGCAGTTCATTGTAGGCAATAGTACTTAGGTCATCAAACTTATAATCATAGATATACATCGAAAAACCTTTACTCAACTGCTGTTTGATATAATTATTTACTATGGCATAGGATTTTCCCGATCCGGGTGTTCCCAATACAATAGATGCCCGAAAAGGATTGACTACATTGATCCAGCCCTTGTTCCATTTTTTGTTGTAATAAAACTCCGTAGGCAGGTTTACCGAATACTCGTTTTCCATCAGACGGGTCTCCTGCATAAAAGATTCGTTCTCTACATTGAAAACATCATCCATCAGGTTATCTTTCAGTAAGCGGCTCATCCACAGACCGGCAATAAGCAGAAAGATATACCCCAAAGTCATACTCAGGATATAAAAAGCGGAATTGGCAGCCAAAGGCAGCGGTAGATCAAGTAGCCACCAGTTCAGAAAAAACAGGATAAACCCGAAAAATAAAAACACAGATGGTTCCCAAACAAGATAATGCCAGGAAAACAACGGCAAAAAGTTTTGTCCAAAAAATGGAGGAGAACAGCCCTGTGGTGCGTTGAAAATTAAGTAATATCTTATTGACAATACTAATTTGTATGCCTCCGTCTACAATTGCCTGATAGCAGAACCAATAAATATTGATTACTACAAATAAAATGCTGATGGCTCGCATAAATTCCATAACTTTTGCTAAGCCTCTTAAATCGTCTTCTTGTGCCATAACTGTTTGTTTTTCTTATTATTAAAATTTGATTGATTGTATTTATAACCGGGGTCTTTGAGGTTTTCGCTTTTTACGCTTCATGCGGTTAGCAAAAGCAATCTCTTCGTAATCTTCCCCTTGTTGCTCCTTACTGAATAAACCGGCAACTGCTTCAATGGCAGAATCCTTATCTTTGCCGTCATAAGTATCAGGGGTTTGGTATAGAATCTCTGTCGGAGAAATTTTGAATAAATCATTAAAGGCATTGGCTGAAAATTCTTTTCCTAATTTGGAGCCGGTGAATACCGCTTTTTGCCGGTGATCGACAAAAGTGACCCCGTAGATTCGCTTGTCTTCATTTTCCCTAAAAATGACACTTACTCCCTGTTTATTTAATTCATTTACAAGCTTTTTTCTCGATGGTCTTTGTTTTAGTAATCCACTTAGGATAACCTTAGTCCTGTCATAGACCGGATTTTCTTTCATGTATTTTTTGGAATATTCCATGCGGTTTTGAACTGCTTGATGACCAACTACTTTGCCGATTAGGGAAGCCTTAAAAGGATTGCCTGTTTTCTTATTCTTATCGTCCAGGGCAGAATATACCAAACCGGTATAGGCTTTTTCCCTGATCTCCCCTTTGACTTCTTCTACCGTCACTCCATACAGACTAAGTAACGCCCTAAATTCGGCAATGCTCCCAAAACGATAGGTTTTTAAAATACCTTTGACGGTATTGGATACTTGCTTTTTCACTTCTCCCGCTTTGGGATCTACTCTTTTTAGAGAAATTGCATCCACAATGGGGTTCTTTTCGGCAGGCAGTAAATTATACTTCTTTTCCAGCTCACGGGTAGCTGATTTTGATTTCTTATAATCATTGTAATTATTGATTTGTTTTCCTGTTTCATCGACATTGACACTTACGATGTGGATATGATGCCGGTCTATATCCTCGTGTTTATAAACCAAATAAGGTTGATTTCCAAGTCCCATCTTTTCCATATATTCTTTGGCAATCGTACTTAATTGCTCATCGGTGAGTTTATCATCGGGATGGGGATTAATAGAAATATGCAGGATGGGTTTTTCTGTCTTTTTATTGGCGGTTAAATAAGAATCAAAAGACTTCATCGACAAGGATACATTATAATCTCCCTGCCATGTTTGCCTGATCTTATTACTGTCAAGGACAGAAGCTTTTTGCAAGTCCACCTTATTTTGGTTATACAATAATACGCCCATCAGGGAACTGCTTTTACCTATATTAGCTATCATTATCCTGCAAATATTTCGTTTCAAACTCACGGGTCAGTTCAATAATCCGGTTGTTTACTTCCACCAGTTTGATGGTTTCCTGCTCCAGTTTGTACAAAAAAGCGAGTGCTTTTTTCTCTGTAAAATTCGATTTTAGGGCTTTGACCACCTGGTTATAGTTGATTCCGATCATTCGGTATTGACCAAAAAAAGTAGTCAAACGCATATAGTAATCCTGAACCCCCTTATCTATTTTCACCACTTTGATGGGTTTATTAAACAGGCAGGCGGTAATAAAATGTGCCTTTATATCCATGCCCGATTGTTCAAAAAGCGACAAAAAACGAGCTTCGTCCTTCTTATTTAAATAGAATACATGACGGTTTTTTGCAGGATCATCTTTGGGAATGCGTCCTGCTTTTTTTCGATTGAGTGGGTTTTGTTTTTCCATTTGAGTTATTGATTATTCTGATTAAAAAATTCGACTTCGGAGTAATTTTTCCCCTTCAGGGCAAGGTCGTTTTTGAGGCATCAAAAATAGTTTTGAAGCACTCAAAACATACCTTGCTGTAATCTGACGATTACAAAATTTGGTTAGCTTGATTGGTTGGGAATCTTCGCTACTATAAACTCCATTCCTATCTTTCTAAAACAACTTCGGACGCAAAGATATACAGGCTTAATAAACTGATTACCAAATTGAAAACGCAGGGTACTGCATCTTAAACGCAGGATGGTTCATCCCACCTAAAAGGCAGGGTTTTATTTGTCATTTCTCTTTTTATTTGTGTTGCGGATGACCAGCCAACCGAGCGAAAAGCTGATCGAATGGTCCGTAAAGAAGCAGGCTAATAGACCGGCTAACCAGCTTGCCGACCGATTAAGAAACCGGATGATTGATTGACCGGCTTGTTGGTTTGCCAATAAACTGAAAGACCGGGTGAACAGCCTGCTGACTAACCAACAAGCTGCCCCTTTGACAAGCCGAGTAAGAAGCTAATCCGTCAGCCAGCCAGGAGGTCAATCTCTTAATCAACAGGCTAGTTCATCGGCTGATGGGTTCACTAGTTCATCGGCTGATGAGCCGACCGGCTATTCGGCTGACAAGCAGAACCCGATAATTTAATGTATAACTAAAAAAAGAATCAGATGAAAAAAGAAACCTTATTTGTAGCCTTCTCTACCCAAAAGGGAGGAATTGGCAAAACAGCTTTAACCGTACTTATGGCAAGCTACCTTCATTATGCCAAAGAAAAGAGCATAGCAGTCATCGACTGCGACTATCCCCAGCACAGCATTCATGATATGCGCAAAAGGGATACAGAACTGGTAATGACTGACAATTATTACAAACGCATGGCGTATGACCAGTTCAATAGCCTAAAGAAGAATGCCTATCCCGTGCAGGAGAGCAACCCAACGGATGCCATTACCTGTGCGTATGAACTCATCGAAGAAAGCAACACCCACTTTGATATTATTTTTTTCGACCTGCCCGGAACGATGAATACGCAGGGAGTTGTCCGTACACTTTCGCAGATGGATTACATTTTTGCCCCTATCTCTGCCGATCGGGTGGTCTTAGAAAGCACCCTTAGTTTTGCCGTCTCTATTAATGATAACCTGATAACACAAGGCAAAGGAGCTATTAAAGGTTTGTATCTATTGTGGAATATGGTAGATGGACGGGAAAAATCCGAACTCTATGAAGTTTACGAAAAAGTGATCCTCGAACTGGGATTACCCATTATGAAAACCTGTATGCCGGACACCAAAAAATTCCGAAGAGAGTTGACCTCCCTTCACAAGCCCATCTTTAGGTCTACCTTATTTCCTGCCGACAAACTACTGATTAAAGGAAGTAACATTGAGGAATTATCACAAGAAATGCTCCAACTCATAAACCGATAAAACTATGGCAAAAAAAATAAATGACCCGCAGGAGATAGATGAAAGCTTTATCATTGCCTCCATCAAACAAGATAAATCTGCCAAAGCTCAGCCTAATCTGCCCATTGAAACCGAATCTGAACCAGAGGCAAAACACTCAGAGTCAGAACAGCCCAAGGAAGAAAACCGCAGAAAAAAGGTAAGACAAGATTATGAATCCTTATTCTTTAAAGAAGCAGGCATTGTGGGCAGGGGCGAAAAAAGTACTTACCTGAGAAAAGAATATTACGACCGGATTGCTAAAATAATCCAGGTGACGCACAACAACAGGATCAATGTATTCAGCTATATAGACAATGTCCTGTCCTATCACTTCGAGACATTCAGACAGGAAATAACCGACTTCTACAATAAAAAAAATACCGATTTATTTTAAACCAACCCCCTTATGACACTACTAATTATTATAACTGCCATCCTGTTTATCATCAGTATTCTCCTGGAACCTCATTTGAGCCGCTTTATCGAACGCTTACATCCGCAAAAACAAGAAGAAAAACAAGATATACCAATTCTAAAACAAGAAACCGAACAACCGGTAATTGGAAAAAGCAATTATGAATTACCCTTATTAAAGCAGGATAGTACATCTACGGAGCATAAGGCTGCAACTCCTTTAGAATCAGTAAATCCGATTGAAAATCAATCTACATTTGCCCCATCACAACCAGAAAATTCACTTGCGGATGAAGGGGTTGTTTTGGAAAGACAAGACAGCCCTGCCACAGAGGAAGAACCGGAGGATATTACAACAGCTTTGGGACAGGATGCAGGAATGGGCAGCGGAATGGATTTTTCAGAACTCGGAACTATAAAAAATGCAGTAGAAAATCCGCAAACGCAGCTTGAAGTACAAAGACAGGCAGGACAGATTCTCTATGACAACCGATCTACAGAAATGGTAGAAAAAATGATCGCAAATCCTTTGACCTCCCATCGTATTTCTTCCCTGATAGATATTAGGACACAAGAATACATCCGGGAACATCCGGAAACAGGAAATAACCCTTTGGAAGAAGAGGAGGAAGAATACAAGAATTTCAACCCTCTTGATTTTATCAACAATTAAAAACAATAAAATGAAACAGAAACAGTACGGCTAGCGCAGCAAGAGCAATAATAAAAGGGTCTGTGACCCCCACCACTAAAATTTTTAAAACAAAACAAGAACCGGCTAACAGGGGACTATCCAACCCCTCGATAGCCATTAAAAAAGAATCAGGTATGAAAAAGAAAATCTTACTTCTGGCTGTTGTGTTCGCAATGGCAAACTTCTCACTCTTTGCACAAGGAAACGGCATCGGCGGAATTACCGAAGCCACCAATATGGTAACCTCTTATTTTGAACCCGGCACCAAACTGATCTATGCCATTGGAGCCGTAGTGGGTCTTATCGGCGGAGTTAAAGTTTACGGTAAGTTCGTGCGACATGAAGTTGCGTAAGTAATTGTATAACAACGATTATACCCACTATTCCGTTAGTGGTAGCCTAAGGACAAATGCACCAGTAGTAATACTTCTGTATTAAGCTGTCCCGACAAGGTAGCCCTTCCGATGAGGAA
>JAVBJR010000059.1:0-37770 GCA_031546965.1 Dysgonomonas sp. | reverse complement strand
AGGAGAGGGGGGACAGAGAGGGTATTTTTAGTTCGTTATTTCTATTTACAAAGCAATAAATACTGCTCAATTATTTCCTTATTAGCTCCTAACTCGAGTGCTTTTTCAAAATTTTGCTTGGCACTAAATTTATCAAATTGATGAATATCCAACTCGCCCTTAAAAATATAGAGCAACGGATCTTTATACCCAAGTTGCTGTGCTTGATCCAAATCGCTTTTGGCTCTGCCTTTTTTGTCAAGCTGTAAATAACATTCGGCTCTATTTACATAAAATTCGGGCTGACTTTTATACTTAAATATCAAGTCAGTATATTTACTTTCGGCTTGCGTCCAATCTCCCCTACTCTTCAGCACAAAAGCAAGACTGCTTAACGCTTGCACGTCGTCGGGCTTTATTATTAATATTTGTTCAAAATCATTTTCGGCAGCCAACAAATTCTTTTGGCTCATATATATCAAACCTCTTCGATAAAGGGCTTCCGTATTTTTTTCGTCAATCGACAAAATCACATTGTAGTCTCTCATGGCAGCATTTAAACTATCTACTTCACAAAAAAGAGCAGCTCTGTTTTGAAGTACAAAAACATTATTCGGATATTTACTTAATGCAGAGCTATACGAAATTAAAGCTTCATTTGATTTCCCTAACTGCCGTTGAATAGTTCCCAAATTAGCTAATAACAAAATATTACCCTCATTAGCAGGCTCTTTACGCATAGCTTCTTTTAGTACCAATTCGGCAGCAGCATATTCTTTAGCATCCACATAATCGAGAGATTTTGACACCAATTCCTCATAAGTTTGTGCCGAAGAGCAAAAGCTCACTAAAAAAAAGATCGCAATAAAGAAATATTTACTCATTTTAAAATATTATTTGTACATTTACTAAAGACTTTTGTGCAAATGTATGCTTAATATATCAAATCTGTTTTTTGCAACATCTATAAAGATTTAGAATTTGTGTTTACAGATGTTATTACGATAAGTGGTATTTGGTTTTTGCAAAAATTTTGCTATTTAAAATATATGTTTTAGAACACCCTTTTTTTTTAGGTATAGAAAGATAGTCATAATAATTTTACGTACGAAAGAAAGATTTCTTATTCTGTATCTAATTATATAAACCTATTAACATGAATAATCACATGCAAACAACCAAATCGGGCTTATTATGTACTAATTTCGAGAAAGTTGTTGATGGGAAAAACATCTCACTTTTTATTCTTCAAAACAAACAAGGAGCAGAGCTCACACTATCTAATCATGGTGCGCGGATAGTATCGTTGATGGTACCCGACAAAACAGGGGCTTTGGTTGATGTGGTTACGGGTCATAATTCTATTGATGAATTTATAAACTCCGAAGAACCGTACTTCGGTGCAATCTGCGGACGTACAGGAAACCGTATCGCCAAGGGAAAATTTACGCTTGATGGCAAAGAATATACATTGGCTGTAAATAACGGCCCTAACAATTTGCACGGAGGTTTAAAAGGCTATAATGCCGTGGTTTGGGATGCTAAACAAATTGATGACCAAACCGTAGCTCTTTCTTATCTGTCTAAAGACGGAGAAGAAGGCTTCCCCGGAAACCTATCTGTAACAGTTACATATACTCTTACTGACGATAATGCGGTAGAAATTACATACGAGGCTACCACCGATAAAACGACTATATTGAATTTAACGAATCATGCTTATTTCAATTTGTCGGGTGCAGGAGACCCAACTATTGGAGATCATATTTTGAGAATCAATTCAAACTATTACCTACCTACCGACGATACGGCTATACCATACGGTAAATCCGAAAAAACAGACGGAACACCTATGGATTTCAGCACTCCGCACGAAATTGGATTGAATATCAACGAAAAAGTAGATCAACTAGTATGGGCTAGAGGATACGATCACACTTACGTTCTTAATAAAAAAGATGCAGCAGAATATGTGCAAGCTTTAGAGTGCTATTCTCCAAAAACAGGTATCCAAATGATTGTATATACCGATCAGCCGGGTGTACAAGTGTATACAGGAAACTGGATGACCGGAAACTTTATCGGTAAAAATGGTCAACGCTATCCTGCTCAAAGTGCTGTATGTTTTGAGACGCAGCATTACCCCGACAGTATTCACAATCCCGAATATCCATCAATAATACTTAAACCCGAAGATAAGTTTGAGAGTAAAACTGCATTCAAATTTTCAATCAAAAAATAAATAACCAGAATAAAAATTATATAAACAAAAAAACTATGAGTTCTACAGAGAAAAAAAATTATCTGTTACCAATTATTGTGATGATCTTCCTTTTTGCGATGATCTCATTCGTAACAAACTTAGCCTCCCCGATGGGAGATATTTTGAAAAATCAGTTCAGTGTAGCAAACTGGATGGGAACTCTTGGAGTTTTTGCCAATTTCATCGCTTATGCTGTAATGGGCTATCCTGCCGGTAATTTACTTCAAAAATTTGGATATAAAAAAACAGCCCTTATTGCAATTGCTGTAGGTTTTATTGGTGTAGGTATTCAAACACTTTCGGGAACAATGGGTAGCTTCGAAGTTTATTTACTTGGAGCTTTTGTTGCCGGTTTTTCTATGTGTTTGCTTAATACCGTAGTTAACCCGATGTTGAACAGACTAGGTGGCGGTGGTAATACAGGAAACCAACTTATGCAGATAGGTGGATCTTTTAACTCTCTTGCCGGTACAGTAGTTATCATCTTAACAGGTATATTAATACCAAAAATAGCAGAAGCTAAAATTAGTGACGTTTTCCCTCTTATGTTTGCTGCTTTAGCTATTTTTGCCTTTGCATTTGTTGTTATTGCATTGACTACAATTCCTGAAAAAGAGAAAGAAGTAGTACAAGCAAATACAGCTCCCGATAAATACAGTCCTTTATCGTTCCGTCACTTTATTTTGGGTGCAGTTGGTATATTTGTATATGTAGGTGTTGAAGTGGGTGTACCAAACGTTTTGAACAAATGGTTACAAAATCCCGATTTAGATATTTTAGGATTACATGGTAATGGTAGTGCCGAAGCTATTGCAGGTTCTGTTACAGCAACTTATTGGTTGATGATGCTTGTGGGTCGTCTTATAGGTGGTGTTATTGGAAGCAAAGTTTCAGCAAAATCGATGTTGGTCGTAGCATCTGCAGTGGGTATAGCCCTAACTCTTGGTGCTATG
Organism: Dysgonomonas sp.; assembly: GCA_031546965.1. GTDB lineage: Bacteria > Bacteroidota > Bacteroidia > Bacteroidales > Dysgonomonadaceae > Dysgonomonas_A. The sequence goes on along the minus strand of JAVBJR010000059.1, from coordinate 34,575 downwards.
TTTGCACCAACAAGTGTAATGGTTAATCTACCGGTATTTAAAAATGATGCAAACGGCTTGTTTGGTTTTGCAAATGTGCCTATTAATGCTGCTCTATTGGTTTTTGTCGGCTTATGCACATCAGTAATGTGGGGTGGTATTTTTAACCTGGCAGTAGAAGGTTTGGGTAAATACACCGAAAAAGCTTCGGGTATCTTTATGGTAATGGTTTGCGGTGGAGGTATCTTACCTCTGTTACAAAATGGAATCGTAGATATGACGGGCGGTATAGGCTATCTTACCAGCTATTGGGTAATTATAGTTGGTCTTACTTACCTGCTTTATTATGCGTTTGTAGGTTGCAAAAATGTAAATAATAACATCCCGGTAAAATAAGATAAAACTTATTATAACTTATAATAAATGCCTGCTTGTTACAAATAAAACAAGCAGGCATTTTACTTGTATAAATCCTACTTATTAGCAATCAATAAAATGAGATAAAGTATGTACCTAACCTATTCTATTTTTTATTACTTTTGCAGGAAACAAAATAATGATATATTAAATTTGCCATGAATGATATAAAAATTCTAAACAAATCTGCGGATAATATCCGTATTCTAGCTGCATCAATGGTTGAAAAAGCAAAATCCGGACACCCCGGAGGAGCAATGGGTGGAGCCGATTTTATCAATGTATTATTTGCCGAATTTCTAGTTTATGATCCTCAAAATCCTCGTTGGGAAAACAGAGATCGTTTCTTTCTTGATCCGGGACACATGTCTCCCATGTTATATTCTACACTAACTTTAGCAGGAAAATATACTTTAGATGATTTAAAGCAATTTCGTCAATGGGGAAGCATTACTCCGGGACATCCTGAATTGGATTTAGATCATGGAGTAGAAAACACCTCCGGTCCATTGGGACAAGGACATACATTTGCGGTAGGTGCTGCCATCGCTGCAAAATTTTTAAAAGCACGTTTTGGTGATCAGATGGATCACACGATATATACATTTATCTCTGATGGAGGTATACAAGAAGAGATATCTCAAGGAGCAGGTCGTATTGCAGGTCATTTAGGATTAGATAACCTAATCATGTTTTATGACTCAAACGGCATACAATTATCTACAAAAACATCGGAAGTAACCGACGAAGATGTTGTTAGTAAATATACAGCTTGGGGATGGAAAGTTATTTCAATTAATGGAAATGATGCTACCGAAATCAGAGCAGCTTTAACCGAAGCTAAAAACGAAAAAGCGAAACCGACACTTATAATAGGTCACACTATTATGGGAAAAGGAGCTGTAAAAGACGACAATTCGAGCTTCGAAGGGCAAACTGCAACTCACGGTATGCCTTTGAGCGAAGGAGGTGCATGTTTCGATAGAACTATTACAAATTTGGGAGGCGATTGTCAAAACCCATTCCAAATATTTTCCGAAGCACAAGAGTTATACGCAAAACGTGCTAAGGAACTGAAAGAAATTGTTGCTAAATGCAATGAACAAAAAGCAAAATGGGCGGCAGAAAACCCTCAATTAGCGGACAAAATGAAACGCTGGTTCGCAGGAGAAATCGCCCAAATTGATTGGGTAGGCATAGAACAAAAAAGCGATATTGCTTCACGTGCTGCTTCTGCTACAGTGCTTGGTGTATTGGCTCAAAAAGTAGAAAACATGATTGTTTCGTCTGCCGATTTATCGAATTCCGACAAAACAGATGGTTTTCTTAAATATACCACGAGTTTCAAAAAGAACAATTTTTCGGGAGCATTTCTACAAGTGGGTGTTAGCGAATTAACTATGGCTTGCCTTTCGATAGGAATGAGTTTACATGGTGGTGTGGTTGCAGCTTGTGCTACCTTCTTTGTATTCTCCGATTATATGAAACCTGCCATTCGTTTGGCTGCGATCATGCAACAACCCGTTAAATTTATTTGGACACATGACGCTTTCCGTGTAGGGGAAGACGGACCAACTCACGAACCTGTGGAACAAGAGGCTCAATTGAGATTGATGGAGAAACTTAAGAATCACTACAATCAAAATTCGATGTTGGTACTTCGTCCGGCAGATGCTGTAGAGACCACTGTTGCCTGGAAACTGGCAATGGAAAATACTACTACACCTACGGGATTGATATTCTCTCGTCAAAACATAAAAGACCTTCCAGCTAAGACGTCTCGCTACAACGAGGCACTGCAAGCTGCTAAGGGGGCATATATTGTTACTGATGCTGATAACTATGATGTTATACTATTGGCTTCGGGTTCGGAGGTAGCAACTTTGGTTGAAGGCTCTCATCTTTTAGAAAAAGAAGGAATAAAATCAAGAATTGTATCTGTTCCTTCGGAAGGTTTATTCAGAAGTCAATCTAAAGAATATCAGGATTCTGTTATTCCTGCCGGTAAAAAGATATTTGGTTTAACAGCCGGTCTTCCGGTAAATCTTCTTGGATTGGTTGGCGATGCAGGTAAAGTATGGGGACTCGAAATGTTTGGATTCTCTGCACCTTATAAAGTGCTTGACGAAAAACTAGGGTTTACCGCCGATAATGTATACAAACAGGTAAAAGAATATTTGAAAAAATAAGGTATATGAGTTGACAAGTAAGCAAGTTGACAAGTATACTATTCTTGTGTACTTGTTAACCAGTTTACTTGTCAACTTGTTTGCTAAAAAACTAAAAAGTCTATAAAAATGGCTATTGCACATACAGAATCGTTGTTCTCTCGATCTGAAAAACCGGTGGGTATCTCTAGCGATCATGCCGGATTTGAGCTAAAATCGTATTTGATTTCGCTTTTTGAAGAAAAAGGTATAGCATATAAAGATTTTGGAACTCATTCTACTGATAGTTGCGACTATCCCGATTTTGCTCATCCTATGGCTATTGCCGTAGAAAATGGCGAATGCTATCCGGGAATTGGAATTTGCGGAACCGGTAATGGCATAAACATCACCTTGAATAAACATCAAGGTATAAGATCGGCACTATGCTGGAATCCCGAAATTGCCAAGTTGGCAAGAGCTCACAATGATGCAAATGTGTTAGTCCTGCCGGGACGTATTGTCTCTCCCGAAGAGGGTTACAATATAGTAGTTGCATTCTTCAATACTCCATTTGAAGGAGGACGGCATACACAACGTATTGAAAAAATACCTGTCCCCCCCCACTCAACCTCCGCAAAGGGGAGGAGTTCCGGAGAGGTAGGGTGAGGCTTTTATTCCACAAAGATCAATACCAAGATTTGTAGGATTATATTCAGAGGCAAAAGCCAAGCCATCCATTTCATAGAATTGTCATTAAAGATACCTTTAATATATCGGTCTAATTGGAGATATAACATTTCACTTAAAGTTTTATTGTCTTTTCTACCATCTTTCAAATCGTCACGCATAGTAAAAAGAAAATCACTAAAGGGAATACATTTTAAGATAAACATCACCGATTTTTGCACACCGTTAGGCAGTTTTTTTCCGTACACTTCTATCATTAAATTACCCATATTGAGTGATTTTTTGACATCATGTTTACCCATTAAATTGGTACCTCCTACAACTACTTTATCGATAACTTTTATAGATATTCCCTTAAATAAAGGGGTTAAATACTTGTAGGCTACATTTAATGTATCAACTAACAGATATTTATAGGTTTTATATACAGCAAAAGCTATAGAAACAAGCCCCAAGAATAATATAATAAATGGAGCAGCACTAAAACGCTTGTCTCCATATTCAAAAAGAGCAATAACAAAAAGTATAAGATTAGATAAACCAAAGGATACCAATACAATTGAAAACCACATAACAGCTTTTAAGCTCTGCTTGCCTGCATCTTTTGTTAATACACTAAAAGAGAACGATGTATATGGAGTTGTGTCTGTAGAAACGCTTTCGGTTTGAATATTGTCCTTAAGATCATCACTTTTTTCTTCATCTTTAATAATCATAGAAATAAATTTTAAGTTAGTTTATTGTCAAATATATACTTTTATTTAACATGTTCTAAAAATTGTCATTTGCAAATATTTTTTTTGTTTGACTCTAAATATTATCTTTGCTTCAATATATAAAAAATAAGCATGAAAGGAATCATTCTTGCAGGAGGAAGTGCCACTAGGCTTTATCCGCTATCTAAGGCAATTTCAAAACAAATAATGCCTGTTTACGACAAACCGATGATCTATTATCCGCTATCAACTCTCATGTTAGCCGGCATTAAGGAGGTTTTAATCATATCAACACCTCGCGATCTACCTATGTTCAAAGATTTATTAGGAACGGGAGAAGAATTGGGTATGAAGTTTGAATATATTATTCAAGAAAAGCCCGACGGATTGGCTCAAGCATTCGTCTTGGGAGCCGATTTCTTGAATGGAGAACCGGGTTGCCTTATACTTGGAGACAATATGTTTTATGGTCAGGGGTTCTCTACAATGCTGAAACGTGCTGCTTCAATAGATAAAGGAGCTTGTATTTTCGGTTATTACGTAAAAGATCCTCGAGCATATGGTGTTGCAGAATTTGACGATAATGGAAAAGTACTTTCTTTGGAAGAAAAGCCCGAAACTCCAAAATCAAACTATGCTGTTCCCGGATTGTATTTTTATGACAGTACAGTTTCTCAGAAAGCGAAAGAATTAAAGCCGTCTCCTAGAGGTGAGTACGAAATTACCGACCTCAACAAAGTATACCTATCTGAAGGAACATTGCAAGTTGAGCTTTTTGGTAGAGGTTTTGCTTGGTTAGATACAGGTAACTGCGACAGCCTATTAGAAGCCGGAAACTTTGTTGAAACCATACAAAGCAGACAAGGTTTTTACATTGCCTGCATCGAAGAAATTGCATGGCGCAATGGCTGGATCAGCAACAACCAATTAGAAGAGTTGGGTAAAAGGCTGGACAAAACAGCATATGGTAAATATATTTTAAGCTTATTATAAGAAGATGAAATTTACAGAACAATTTATAAAAGGCGTTTGGGTAATAGAGCCAAGTGTATTTAGTGATGATCGGGGTTATTTCATGGAATCTTTTAAACAAGCAGAGTTTGAAAAATTCATCGGAAAAACCGATTTTATACAAGATAACGAATCAAAATCAACAAGAGGTGTTTTGAGAGGTTTGCATTATCAAACCGGAGAATATGCTCAAGCTAAATTAGTTAGAGTAATTCAAGGAAGTGTGCTTGATGTAGCTGTCGATATACGCAAATCGTCTCCTACTTTTGGGCAATATGTAGCTGTGGAACTGACTGCCGAAAACAAAAAGCAACTTTTTGTTCCCCGAGGCTTTGCTCATGGCTTTGTAGTATTGAGTAGTACTGCCATATTTACTTACAAAGTAGATAATGTATATGCACCTAATCATGAGGCTTCTATTATATGGAGCGACCCTACAATAGGTATCGATTGGGATATATCGGAAGATGAATTGGTACTCTCCGGAAAAGACAAAACGGGAAAACTTCTAACAGAAGCTATTTTGTTTGAGTAGGGCATGGGCAAAAAAGCGAAAAGTAAAAAGTCAAATAAAAAGTTAAAGTTAAAGTCGATCACAGTTGTGTCGACTTTAATTGTATTGTTCCTTACTCTAGGTTATTATTTTCACAAAAAACATGCAACTGCTGATACCTTTGCCAAAAGTAGTAAGTATCAAGTAAAAGGCATAGATGTATCGCATCACAATCCAATATTGGATTGGGCAGAAGTAAAAAGGCAAAATGTCAACTTTGCTTACCTAAAAGCAACGGAAGGCATTACTCACGATGATCGTAATTACATCTACAATTACAAATTAGCCAAAGACAATAATGTGAAAACCGGTTCTTACCATTTTTATAACTTTGGTATTTCGGGAAGGGAGCAAGCCAAACATTTTATCCGCATTGCCAAATGTCAATCGGGAGATCTAATTCCTGCCATTGATGTAGAACATTCTCCGGCAAATACTTACAGTAAAGACACCGCCTTTATTAAGAATGTGGTTAAGGAGCTTTCGGTAATGGAGAATGAATTATACGAATATTACGGAGTTCATCCGGTTATATATACCAATACTGACTGTTACAAATTGTATATTAAAAACTCTTTTCCTAACAACCCTATTTGGATGAGCAGTTTAGATAAGGAACCAAGTAACGATATCAAGAATTGGGTTATTTGGCAGTTTAGTCATACAGGTGCATTAGACGGAATTGCGGGAGACCTCGACTTAAATTATTTCAGATACTCGTTCGACGATTTACATAGATTATTGTTACCATAACTTTTTCACATCAATTGCATCATCATTTTGCAAGAGAATGAAGAAATACGAAATAGAATTCATAAATTTGGGGAAACAATATACATAAGTAATGAGGTACATACCTATTGTTATCAGTTTATTATTAATATCAGTATTCTCTTCGTGTTTCCACGAAGAAGAATATAATAATACAAAGCGAGATAATTTTGAGCTTCTATGGAAAACCCTTGACCAAAAATATTGTTTTTTTGACTACAAAAATATTGATTGGGAAGAGGTACATACCCGTTACTCGGATCGAATAAGTGAGAAGATGAGTAATGAAGCTTTTTTTGATGTAATGGGCGAAATGTTGGCTGAGTTACAAGATGGTCATGTAAACTTGGTAGCTAGTCATAACACTGCCCGATATTGGAAATGGTTTGAGGATTATCCGGATAATTTTGATGAAAAAATACAGCAAAATTATCTCGGTACCGATTATTCGATTGCAGCCGGTATGAAATATAAAATCTTAAACGATAATATCGGTTATATTTACTACGGTAGTTTTTCGAGTGGTATTGGCGATGGTAATCTCGATCAGATTATTAGTCGAATGTCTATTTGTAAGGGTATTATTATCGATATAAGAAACAATGGTGGAGGACTTTTAAGTAATGCCGATAAAATAGCTTCACGCTTTTTTAATGATAAAACATTGGTGGGTTATATTATGCACAAAACGGGAGCTGGGCATAACGATTTTTCGACACCCTACCCTCGTTATGTAGAGCCTTCGAATCGTTTGAGATATCAGAAAAACGTAGTAGTGTTAACTAATAGAAAATGTTACAGTTCGTCCAACGATTTTGTAAATGCAATGACCTATGCTCCTAATGTTACTATTATGGGTGATAGAACAGGTGGTGGAAGCGGTCTGCCATTTTCGTCGGAATTACCTAACGGATGGTCTGTGAGGTTTTCGTCTTCTCCTATCGTAAATGCTAATAAAGAACACATCGAATTTGGAATAGAACCCGATATAAAAGTATCGATGACCGAATCTGATATGGATAAAGGAGTAGATACAATGATAGAAACAGCCCGTTATTTTTTAAAGAATAAATAAAATTACGAGCTTTCACGTTACTTTAATAATACCTAAATATATAAATACATGGAAATCTTAATTATCGCAATCGTCGCAATTATTTTAATCGTCGTTATTATCATCTCGCTAAGAAACAAGTTAATCGGCTTAAAAAACAAGGTTGAATATGCCAATGGTTCGGTAGATGCCATGTTTAAACAACGATACGATTTAATTCCCAACTTAGTTGCTGCCGTAAAACAGTACATGCAGCACGAAAGTTCGTTACTCGAGCGATTAGTACAACTACGAACTCAAGCACAAAACCCGAATATCAGCGATAGTCAAAAAAATGAATTGAACGGACAAATTGACCAGGCAATCAAGTCATTTAATATATCTGTAGAAAATTATCCCGATCTAAAAGCTAGCGAACAATTCACTAGACTGCAAGCTTCGCTCAACGAATGTGAGGGACAGTTAGCTGCTGCCCGCAGAACTTATAACGCTGCTGTGATGGCATATAACAATGGTATTGAGATGTTTCCTACAAGTATTTTTGCTTCGTCGATGGGGTATCAGCGCAAAGAAATGATAACAGCAACTCAGGCAGAGCAACAGAATCCGAATGTGGGAAATCTGTTCCAATAAAAATAAATGCACAAATTTAATAATTGAATGTCAGCATCTCTATTAAATAATATCGAACAACGGATTGCTGATCTCCAGTTTCAATTGCAATACAAGTTGCAACCTTTGGAAGAGTTGAGATTGAAATTCAAGAAGCAAGTTAAAATGTTTTGGATAATAGTTATCCTTTCATCCTTGGTGCTTGCTGCCGTTGCATATTTGCTTTATCCCCCATTAGCTTTCGGGTTTATAGCTCTGTTTATTGGATATATCGTATGGTATGTATGGAAAATATACCCTTTAAAGAGTGATCTTACCGAGCGGTTTCACAAAGAGATTGTACCTCATATCATATCCGAATTTTTATCCGACACCTATTTTCAACCCGATACCTCTATTAACTACCATGATTATTATGCCTCTAAATTATTTAAACAATCTCCGGATAAATATGATGGAAGTAATCTGATTAAAGGGCTTTTAGGACAAACGTCTCTACTATTCTCAAAATTACATACTCAATATAAAACCACTTCGAGAGACAGCAAGGGACGAGAAACGACTAATTGGCATACTATATTTCAAGGAGTATTTTTAATTGCAGACAGCAACAAAAACTTTAATGGAGAAATATACATTTTACCCGATACGGCAGAACGTATGTTGGGAGGTATAGGACGATGGATGCAAGAAAAATTCGGCTCATCGGGAAGAGGTGAATTGATATATATGGAAGATCCCATTTTTGAAAAACATTATGTAGTGTATGCTACTGATCCTGTGGAAGCTCGTTATATACTGACACCTTCGATGCAAGAATATTTTATAGAATTAGCTAACAGATATGGCAAAGATGCTATACATGCTTCTTTTGTCAATGGAAGGTTAAATTTGGCACTTAGTGGAAGTTTTGAGCTCTTCACGCTTAATACCAGTCGATCGTTTAAAGATGAATTGACAACCCGGTATTATGTAGAAAACTTAGTGCGAATTATATCTGCTGTCGAAATATTGGATCTCAATACCCGTATATGGAATAGATAAGGGCTTAGAGCTTTTAATTTTGAAAAAACGATTTTATGAATATTACAGGCACTATCAAAAAACTTATTCATCAACCATTATTACAAGAACCACTTAATAAGTTTGATATAAATGTGTTTAATATAAATACAGTTCCCACATCGTGTATTGTTTATCATCAAGAACACTCTTTTGCTATCTCAAAATGGGTCTCCCCAAAAAGAACTCGTTCTTATCCATTTGAGAGGGTATACAATACTCTAGACATAACAAAGAAGATAACGGTTATTCCTATAGTTAAAGATGAAGGTATAAATGGAGATAGGGACTTTGTTCAGTGGGATACAATTTCATTAATGTCATTACTTGACACTTATGTTATTTTTGCATATTATTATGATGCAGAAGCCAGCAAGAAAGCAGGAAAGATCAAAAATCAAAAATTTGATAATGATTATATTAAATCAAAAATAGAAGAAATAACTAAGTTTCATAGTTCTGCATTACACTGGAATTTGAGTGAACTAGAATACGGCTCATTACATCCAATAATCGAAAAGACCAAGTGTGCATATCAAAAAATCCAAGATAAAACAGGCGTTAAACTACATGATGTTAGTGGAATTGACAGATTTAAAGACAAAATACAAATTGATACTTCTATTTTTAAAGACTTCTCTAGAGAAAAAGCGGCTCAAGCTCAAGCTAGAGAATTTGTAACGCTACAGCCTAAAGAAAGTTTATCAACTTTGAGTAAAGCAAAAATAACCATCACAAATTATCTTGGAGGACAATACTTTCTTACAGTAGATGAAGTATGTATTAAAGAAAATACTATACAGTTAATTGAAGGGAAACATTCATCCACATCACTACTCCCTAGTAAAGGAGATATAAAAGATGGTTTATTAAAAATGGCATTATATTCAAACCTTGAAGGAATATCTGTCGATGAAAAGTGCATGAGTCACATCTCTACCCTTTCATTAACTTCTCCAAAGCTCAAAGGCTTCTTATCTTCTCATGACTCAAAGGAAAAAATGACAAGTTTTATACATGAAAACAAATTCAACATTAAACAAATTGAAATGATAAGAGAACTTATAAATGGTGCTAAACAAAATAATTTTTCAATTATTTTTAAATATTCCAAATGATAAAAAGCCCACTAAGATATCCGGGAGGAAAAAATAGAGCTATTAAAACAATATCCAATTTGATTCCCCAATTCGAAGAGTTTAGGGAACCATTTATTGGTGGTGGCTCAGTTTTTATCTATGCGAAACAAAAATATCCAGATAAGAAATTTTGGATAAATGATTTGTATCACGAATTATTTTTATTTTGGGAAATCGCTCAAACAAATATCAATGTTATTATTGATATAGTAAATCAGTGGAAAAAAGAGTATTCTGACGGAAAACTACTATACCGTTATCTCTTGAATAATCTTGTAAATTTTAGTGATGAAGAAAAGGCTTCTGCTTTTTTCGTTTTTAATCGAATAACATTTTCCGGAACAACATTAAGCGGAGGATATAGTGATGGAGCCTTTAAGGGTAGATTTACAGATAGTAGCATTGAGCGATTAACTCCTTTTCATAAAATAATTCAAAATACCCAAATAACTAACTTAGATTATGAAGACTTGGTTAAAGCTGAAGGTGAAGACGTTTTTATTTTTTTAGATCCACCTTATTATTCAGCAACAAAATCTTCTTTGTATGGAAAAAATGGTAATCTACACAAATCTTTTGACCATATAAGATTTGCAGAAGTAATGAGAAATTGTCATCACAAATGGTTAATTACTTATGATGATTGTGAGTATATTAGAGATTTGTTTTCCTTTGCAAATATAACCTCTTGGAATCTTACATATGGAATGAGAAATATATCCGAAAATTCAAATCAAATCGGAAAAGAATTATTTATATCAAATTGGGATATTGGTAATTTAAATGAAAAAGAATTACAACTTAAATTATTCGCTGAATAATAAGTCATTCACTTAAATTTCACCCTTATTACAGAATTGTAACTCTCAATGGTATAGGCTTAATTGTCAAAGTTCTGTATTAATTTCAGACTTTTAAATGAATATATGAATAATGAGTAGCAAATAATACAAAAGTTATCCGTATATTTGCAGCCGCTAATAAATAATTATGTACTAATTAAAAATTACTTTAAGAAATGGCTACAAAGATCCGTTTACAAAGAAGAGGACGTAAAGACTATCCTTTCTATCAAATCATTATTGCAGATAGCAGAGCACCACGTGATGGTAAATTTATTGAAAAGGTTGGTTCGTACAACCCTAACACTAATCCTGCTACAGTTACGTTGAACTTCGACAGAGCTTTGTATTGGCTACAAGTTGGTGCACAACCAACCGACACTGTACGCAATCTACTTTCGGAAGAAGGTGTTCTTATGAAGAAACACTTACTGGGTGGAGTAACCAAAGGTGCATTTTCTGAAGCTGATGCTGATACTAAATTTGAAGCATGGAAAGCTACGAAAGAGAAAGCTACCGAATCTGTAAAAACAAAACATGCAGACAAAGTAAATGCTGAAGCTAAAGCACGCTTAGACGCAGAAAAAGCTGTAAACAAAGCTAAAGCAGAAGCTGTAGCTCAAAAAAGAGCTGAATTAGTTGCTGCTAAAGCAGAAAAAGAAGCTCCTGCTACCGTTGAAGTAGAAGAGGCTCCTGAAGCTCCTGCTGCTGAAAGTGCTGAGTAATTCAACATTTTATATGGCATAAGAAAAAGGTAATCCGACTAGGATTACCTTTTTTTGTATATTATATCGTAGATATCAATAGCTTACGTTGACGAATATAGGGGTAGGGCAGAGCCCAGCCCCTACGAAAGTTATCTGTATCCCCGTATATATTGAACAGGATAGTTTGCTACTGTATCGCCCAATTCCCTAGCAGCATTAAGTACAAATTGAGGATTGCGCAATAACTCGCGTCCTAAAAATATCAAGTCACATTTACTTGCATTCAATAAGTTTTCGGCTTGTTTTGCATCAGTTATCAATCCTACAGCTCCCGTAATTATGCCCACTTCTCTCTTTATGCGTTTCGAAAAAGGAACCTGATAAGAAGGACTTACAGGTATCTTAACTTGAGCTACATTACCTCCGCTGGATACATCTACCACATCTACACCTTTTTCTCTCAATTGTTTCGACAATTCGATAGATTCCTCAATGCCCCATCCTCCTTCGACCCAGTCGGTAGCCGAAATACGCACCCATAGAGAATGTTTATCGCCAAGTAGTTCAATTAAAGCATCTACAATTTCGAGAAGAAAGCGAATCCTGTTTTCGAAACTTCCTCCGTATTCATCTGTCCGATGATTACTCAATGGAGACAAAAATTGATGTACCAAATATCCATGGGCTGCGTGAACTTCTATAATCTTATAGCCTATTTTCAAGGCTCTTAATGTTGCATTTCTGAAATCATCAATTACTCCCTGTATAGCTTCTTTAGACAGAGCAATAGGAGGATTATCTCCTTTATCAAATGGGATCTCCGATGCCGAAACTGCAGCCCAGCTATTAGCCCCTTCGGTTAATTGCTTCCCTCCATTCTCGGGTAAATCGCAACTCCCTTTTCGTCCGGCATGAGCCAATTGAATACCTGCAACTGCTCCATATTTTTCAACAAGATTCACTATTTTAGATAATTCTGCAATGTGGTCGTCTTTCCAAATACCCAAATCTCTATAAGTAATGCGCCCTTCGGGAGATATGGCTGTAGCCTCTTGAATAATAGCTCCACACCCTCCTACTGCACGGCTTCCATAATGGAGAAAATGCCAGTCGTTGGCAAAGCCGCCTTCTGACGAATACTGGCACATGGGAGACATAACAACTCTATTTTTTAGAGTAATACCTTTTAACGAAAAGGAGGTTAATAATTTTGACATGCTTTATTTTTTTATCTTTCAGATGATGACCGTATCATTATACATAACTCTATAAAATTAAGAAATATTCCACATATTAATTGATGTATTTTATATTATTTCATTTTCATATCTTTTTTATAAAATCTATCTTTGCACGTCTTAAAATATAGCGTTGTCTTTGCAGATAAAACTTGTAATGATTACTAACCCTCTTACACGTTATTTATATATGATTTATTCCGAAAATACAATACATAAAATGGCTGGTAGAGGAAGTATAGAGGTGATATGCGGATCGATGTTCTCTGGGAAAACCGAAGAACTTTTGCGTAGACTAAAAAGAGCTAAAATAGCTAGACAAGAAATAGAAATATTTAAGCCTGCTGTTGACACCCGTTATTCGGATAGTGAGGTAACTTCGCACGACAAAAATTCGATATCTTCGACAGTAGTTGAACATTCGAGCAATATTCTATTACTTTCATCCAATGTTGAAGTAGTGGGAATTGACGAAGCTCAATTTTTTGATATGGGATTAGTAGATGTATGTCAACAGTTGGCAGATCAAGGAATAAGGGTTATTATAGCCGGATTGGACATGGATTTTAAACGAAATCCGTTCGGACCAATGCCCAACTTATGCGCCATTGCCGATGATGTAGAAAAAGTACATGCTATATGTGTAGAATGCGGCAAACTGGCAAATTATTCGTACCGCCTTGTATCTAATAACGATAAGCAGGTGATGCTTGGAGAGTTACAAGAGTACAAGCCTGTGTGTAGAACATGCTACACCCGGTTACAGGATAAGAAATAGAGAGTGTTTCTGAAAACTTTTTTTGAGAAAAAAGGGTTTTCCAGTATTTACTGATTAAAATTTCCTCAGTATGAGAAAAGATCTCAAACACATCGTTCATCAAACTCAATCGCTCATCAAATCGGGGGATAAAAAAAAGCTGAGAATCTATCTCGATAGCTTGGATATCTCTATTATAGAAGATTTGATAGATGAGTTACCTGACTATGCTCCACTCATTTTAGATACCATGAGTGTGAACAGAGCTATTAATGTATTTAGAATTTTAGACGTTCCCACACAGGAACGAGTTATAAAGAAGCTGCCTAAACTTAAGGTTTCCGAAATAATGAGGGGGTTACCTCCCGATGATCAGACGGCATTTTTAGGAGAGCTGAAAGACGAAGAGTTATCTCAACAATTATTATCGTTACTTTCTCCGGAAGATATAAAAGAAGTATCTACCCTTTTGGCTTATCCCGAAGATAGTGTAGGACGTCTTATGACACCCGATTATCTCGCTATTAATAAGAAGTTTACAGTACAAGAGACTTTAGATACCATCAGACGTAGAGGTAGAAATTCGGAAACGATTGATGTTATATACATATTAGATGATAATGGAATCTTAGTGGATGACCTCCGTATTCGAGATTTATTGGTGGTCGATCCTCAAACTCCTATAGCAGATTTGATGGATAACAGGCTTATTTCGCTGAATGCCGAAGATCCACAGGAAGAAGCTATCAAAATTTTCAAAATGAATAATAGGGTTGCATTACCGGTTATTGCAGCTGATAAAACTTTATTAGGAATTATAACCATTGATGATGTTCTATGGCTGGCTAATGAAGAGTATTCCGAAGATATGCAGCGATTTGGAGGTAGTGGCACTCTCGACGAACCCTATCTCGACGTTCCGCTTTTTAAACTTGTATGGAAACGTGCCGGATGGCTGATAATTTTATTCATTGGAGAGTTATTGACAGCATCTGTTATGCAATATTATGAAGACCAACTGGCTAAAGTAATCATATTGGCAATGTTCCTCCCCTTGATGATATCCAGCGGTGGTAACAGCGGATCGCAGGCATCAACGCTTATCATACAGGCAATGGCAGTGGGAGATGTGAGGCTTTCGCATTGGTGGCAAGTATTCAGACGCGAGATTGTGTCGGGACTTTGCCTTGGTATCATATTAGGAATTATAGGCTTTATACGTATTTATGTATGGCACTTTATATTTCCTCATTTATATGGCGATCATTGGATTATGGTAGCTACAACAGTCTCATTATCACTTATAGGCATTGTTCTTTGGGGGTCGTTAATCGGATCGATGCTTCCCTTCCTTTTGCGGAGATTAGGTGCCGATCCGGCTACTTCATCTGCTCCTTTTGTAGCCACAATTGTCGATGTAACGGGGCTTATGATATATCTTACAATTGCCAGTATTATATTCGGTTCAGTTCTCAATTGAACAGAGTTTATACCTATTTGTTACTTAAGATAAATTAGACATGAGTAAAAAACAAAATATGATTGATGATGATGATTTTGAACACAAATCATTTGAGATCGAAGGACGTACCATTGAGTATAAAACGAAGATAGTAGATAAAGTTGAACAAGATCTGCTCAATCTTAGTGATAAGGACAAAGAGTTTATAGCATACAGTTTAGTTGATGCCGAAATTCTACTGACACAGCTAAGTGCCGAAAAAGACTTATCGAACTATTCTGCTCAAGATTTAGATGAGCTTGTGTATCTGTGGTTACACAGACGTAATAGCTTCAAATTGGTTAGCGAAGAAGAATTTGTAAATGCCATAGGCTCTGCTTTCGGCAACTGCATGAATCAAGCATTCGGAACCACATGGACTATTATAAGTGATGAATACGGCAATGATTTTGCCTGTGTGTCGGAAACTCCCGTTTTCCAGACATTCCCATTCAGCTCTGTATGGAAGGCAATAGAACAAAACCGAGAAGATTCGTTACAAGCTATTATGGATGTAATCAAAAAGCATTTGGATGATGGCTCTTTTGAGAAGTAACCAAAAAGGCTTTATATCGATTGATATAAAGCCTTTTTTACTATTTATGGTATTGAGAGAGATTACTTCAATTTTGCCAAAGTCTCTTTTACTCGTTTCAGAGCTTCTACAAGCAATTCATCTGCAGTAGCATACGAAAAGCGAATACAATTAGGAGCGCCAAAAGCTTGTCCGCCCACGCAAGCAACATGTCCTTCTTCTAATAAGAACATAGCCAAGTCTCCCGAATTTTCGATTTTCTTGCCATTAAAAGATTTTCCAAAATAGAAAGAACAATCAGGAAATACATAAAAAGCACCGTCGGGTTTATCTATTTTAAAACCTTCTATTTCGGATGTTAATTTATAAACTAAATCACGACGACGTTCAAACGCTACACGCATAATCTCTACACACGACTGGTCACCTGTATAAGCAGCTTCAGCCGCCTTTTGAGTAATAGATGATGGTCCTGAGGTTACCTGTCCCTGTAATTTATTACAAGCATCGGCAATCCATTTAGGAGCAGCAATCCAACCCAAACGCCATCCTGTCATTGCATAGCCTTTAGATACACCGTTTATAATCACCACACGATCTCTCACATCCTCAAATTGAGCTATACTTTGGTGCTTACCTACATAATTGATATGTTCGTATATTTCGTCTGCAAGAATAATTATATTGGGATGCTTTGCTAATACATTAGCCAAACTTTCTAATTCAGCCTTAGAGTATATACTTCCGGTTGGATTAGATGGCGAACAAAGAATTATCGCCTTCGTTTTGGATGTTATAGCCTTTTCCAGTTGAACTGCATTTATCTTAAAATTTTGCTCTATTCCGGCAGAAATAATTACGCTTGTGCCTTCGGCTAACTTTACCATTTCGATATAACTCACCCAATATGGAGCAGGAACAATTACCTCATCTCCTTTATTTACGACACTCGCAAGAACATTATAAACAGACTGTTTTGCTCCATTGGAACACACAATTTGGTCGGACTGAAAACTCAAATTATTTTCTTTTTCAAGCTTTGCACAAATAGCTTTACGTAAAGATAAAAATCCGGTAACAGGGCTATAGAATGAGAAATTATCATCTATCGCCTTCTTTGCTGCCGCCTTTATATGATCGGGCGTATAAAAATCAGGTTCGCCTACACTCAGATTAATAACATCAAAACCTTGAGCCTTCAATTCGGAGCTCTTTTGTGACATTGCCAATGTTTCGGATGCCGAAAGATTAGCAATACGATCTGCTACATGTCCCATTTTACTTCTTATTCTTTATTTTTTTCAGTTTATTATTACCTTAATCTATATTATTGAGAGTATGTCCCATCCTATCTTTTTTGGTCTTCATATAAGCTTCATTATACTTATTTGGAGAAATTTCGATAGGCACATTCCCTACAACCTCCAATCCAAAAGATTCAAGTCCTACACGCTTCACCGGATTATTGGTTAGTAAACGCATTTTCTTTACATTCAAATCCCGAAGTATCGCAGCCCCTACTCCATAATCACGCTCATCAGCTTGATAACCTAAGTGTAAATTTGCATCTACTGTATCCAATCCTTCTTCTTGTAATTTATAAGCCTGAATTTTAGCCATAAGACCTATACCCCTACCCTCTTGATTTAGGTAAATAATAACCCCTTTGCCTTCTTTTTGAATCATTTCCATCGATTTATGGAGTTGGTCGCCACACTCGCAACGTTTCGATCCGAAAATATCACCCGTCATACAAGACGAATGTACACGTACCAAAATAGGCTCTTCGGCAGTCCATGTGCCCTTTATCAAAGCAATATGCTCCATCCCATTCGATTTTTGTTTGAAAGGAATCAATCGGAAATCGCCATGTTCAGTTGGCATATTTACTTCAACACCTTTTTCAATCAACGATTCACGGCATAGTCGGTATTTCACCAAATCTGCCACCGATATAATTTTAAGACCAAAGTCTTTAGCAAACTTCATTAATTCGGGAAGACGAGCCATCTCTCCGTCTTCTTTTTTTATCTCAATCAAAACTCCCGCAGGATATAATCCGGCTAGTTTTGCCAGGTCGACAGCAGCTTCGGTATGCCCAATACGACTCAAAACACCTTTCTCTCTGGCACGCAACGGAAACACATGACCGGGACGTCCCAAATCTTCGGGTCTCGTTCCAGCTGTTGCTAACGCCTTAATAGTCTGCGATCTGTCGAACGACGAAATACCCGTAGTACAGCCATGACCCAATAAATCGACCGATACGGTAAAAGGCGTAGCATGCACCGACGTATTATTGGTAACCATCATAGGCAGATCCAATTCATCGCATCTTTCTACTGTCAAAGGAACACAAAGAAGTCCTTTGGCATGGGTTTCCATAAAGTTTACTTTTTCGGGGGTAATTGCTTCGGCTGCAATTATTAAGTCGCCTTCGTTTTCGCGGTCTTCATCGTCAACTACTACAATGAAATTGCCCTTCCTTATTTCTTCTATCGCTTCCTCGATAGTATCTAATTTTATATCTGACATAATTGTATATATTTTTCTTAGCTAATTCGTTTTTACCACTTTATATTATTCAACTCTTTTTTCATAGATTCACGCCCAACGATACCTCCTGATACAAAAGTAATGAGTAAGTGTAGGGCTGCATTTGTTTTTGTTTTCCGATCGATACACTTATAAAAATCAAAATAACATATAAGAGTTCGTATATAAAATATGATATAAGCTGTAAATGCAATCCAACTGATTATCCCTAATACATTTGAGTTTAATAGAGTTCCGATTATACCAAAAAGAATCGTAGAAATATAAGATATAAGAAGTATTTTTTGACTTGTATTGTATGTCTTTAGTATATCTTTAGCTTCTTCATAATCCAATTTTTTTATTCTAATATCAAAGAAACTGGCTCCTTTTTGTTTCAGTACACTAAGTATCACCTGCAACATAGATTCGTCATAACCATATTGCTGATAGTTCTTTGCAACATCTTTCAATGTATCTATGTGCATGGCTTCCAAGCTGCTCACTAAATGTGGATCGGCATTTAAAGATACTAAATCGGATACGGTAGCCTCGTCTACAATATCTTCGTTACTTGTTTTTCTGTTGGGTAACCGAAGTATTTTCCTTAAGAAAACCCCGTATGCTTCGGTATTAAACAGTGCTGAATCATTTATTGCCTTATAGGTTATAAATACACCTAAAGGAAACAATATAAACGAACTTAGCCAAACACCTTGCCACACCTCCCACACGCCATCGCGAGCCATTTTATACCCCAAATTATCTATAACATAGTAGATAATGAATAAAATAACCGAAATAACAACGGGCATCCCAAGCCCTCCTTTTCGGATAATGGCACCTAGTGGTGCTCCAATAAAAAAGAAAACCAAGCATGCAAATGATATGGCAAATTTACGTTGAAGCTCAACATTATGTTGCCGTATTTTTTTCTGTGTATCTATTTTCGAGATAGAGCGAAACATAAAATCATTTTTATTTGCTTCGGCTCTCGACATTGCATCAGTATAAGCACTTATTTTTTCGGAAGGTGAGAGAGAATTCATTATAGAGTCTAAACTATAATTGTATTTCAAGCTTTTAACTTCCCGAATTTTAGTTGTATCCGCTTGATAATTACTCCGGTACGACATATAAGTCTGTCGCAACATGACTTTTCGGTCATTGACATTCATGCTGTCTACTAATATCGTCAAAGAATCTACAGATGCTTTCAACTGCGAAACATTTTTAGAGATTTGGGTTCCGTCCATAGCCGACTCATTCATTCTATTGAAATTGGCATCAAAAGGGATAATAAACTCTTTCTCTTTAAAATTCTGACGACCATAAGGTACGTATTTGTCGTTTTTCATAACTTCGGGTCTATCTCCCAAAGTCGATTGTTTGAAATTAGAAAACTGCTGACCGCTATATAAATTCAACTGTAAATAATCTTTGTTTGAAGACATTTTCATTTTAGCTGAATCACAAACTATTACAGCCATATTATCGAATCCTTTAGACACGTCATATATCATCACATCTCTTAAAGTTCCGGTCTCCAAGTCCTTAGTCTTTACATAAATATTATAATTTTCTATACCCGAATAGAAGGATCCTTCGGGAATATCTAATTCGGGAGATTTTTGCTTAACCGAAATCATCAAGGTTCTGAACTTAACATTTACTTTGGGGATAATATCATTCTGAAAGAAAAATGCACCTATGCAAATCAATACCATCAGTATAATAAGTGGACGCATAGCCTTCAACAGCGATATACCGGCAGCTTTAATAGCCAATAATTCGTATCGTTCTCCCAAATTACCAAAAGACATGAGCGAAGCCAACAATATAGCCAAGGGCAAAGCCATAGGCACCAATGCTAGAGCAGCATATAAGAATAGTTCGGCTAATACTTGAGTTTCGAGCCCTTTACCAACTAAATCTTCTACGTACTTCCATAAAAATTGCATTAATATAATAAACAAACAGATGGCAAATGTCATAAAGAACACAGGCACAAATGTTTGTAATATATATAAGTATAAACGTTTTATACGTAACATCAAACTCTATCTTATAAGATCTAAGACTCTTTTATTTCTTTGATAACACCGCCTCCTCCCAGCCTCCTCAAAAGAAAAGGTGCCCAATTACTCCCCTCCTTAGGAGGGGTTGGGGGAGGCTTCGCTTACAAGAGCAAAGTTAATAAAAAAAGCTGCTAAAAAACAGAAAAGAGATAGTATAAACTATCTCTTTTCTTATGGCTTTATATAAATATTCTAAATATTAATATCTTTCACGATTAAAACCGCCGCCACCGCCGCCGTTGCCACCGCGACTTCTGTTACCGCCGCCACCGAAGCCACCGCCAGAATTGCTTCTACGAGGACCACCAGCACCGCCACCTT
Organism: Dysgonomonas sp.; assembly: GCA_031546965.1. GTDB lineage: Bacteria > Bacteroidota > Bacteroidia > Bacteroidales > Dysgonomonadaceae > Dysgonomonas_A. Next base: position 13,910 of record JAVBJR010000059.1, on the reverse strand, counting down.
CAGTTCTTGGACGTGCAACTGATACAGAAATAGTTCTGCCATCGTACTCAGCACCGTTCAATTCGTCAATAGCTTTTTGACCTGAAGCTTCGTCATTCATTTCAACGAAACCGTAACCTTTAGAACGACCAGTTTCTCTGTCCATAATAACTTTAGCAGAAGCAATCTCTCCGTATTCTCCGAATAAATCATTTAGGTCAGCATCTGTAATACTATAGCTTAACCCAGCAATAAAAATGTTCATAAAAAAATGTAATTAAAAAAAAATAAATAATTGTGTTTAGCAAAGAACCAAATTCAGAGAGAAATGATATACTAACCAAGATACTTGAGAAAGAAATTAAAACTGTCTGTCTAAAAATTACTTATGCACACACAAATATAGCAATAAAAGTGAGATGTTGTGTATTTATAAGGCAAATATACGGTTTACTATCTAATTTTAACTAAATAAGATCGTTTTACCATTTTATTAACATTAATAGTAAATTCCATGTATATAAAAAAAGAGATTACTAACAGCAATCTCTTTATATAATTTGGAACTTTGGGCTTTATCTCAACCCAAATAGCCCTTCAATAATTTACTTCTCGAATTTTGGCGCAATCTTTTGATCGCCTTTTCTTTGATTTGTCTGACACGCTCACGCGTAAGTTGGAATTTATCTCCGATTTCTTCTAATGTCATCTCTTGACAGCCTATACCAAAGAACATTTTGATAATGTCACTTTCTCTTTCTGTCAAAGTAGATAAGGCTCTTTCTATTTCCTGTTGAAGAGACTCGTTCATCAATGCACGGTCGGCAATAGGAGCATCATCGTTTACTAATACGTCAAGCAAACTATTATCTTCGCCTTCTACAAACGGAGCGTCCATAGAAATATGACGACCTGACACCTTTAGTGAATCGGATATTTTATCAACCGGAATATCCAGTTGTTCAGCCAATTCCTCGGGTGAGGGTTTACGCTCATTTTCTTGCTCAAATTTTGAGAAAGCTTTGCTAATTTTGTTTAGCGAACCTACCTGATTTAAAGGGAGACGTACTATACGCGATTGCTCTGCCAATGCTTGTAAAATAGATTGACGAATCCACCAAACGGCATAACTGATAAATTTAAATCCTCTAGTTTCATCAAATTTTTCAGCTGCTTTGATTAAGCCTAAATTACCCTCATTAATAAGGTCAGGTAAACTCAATCCTTGATTTTGGTATTGTTTCGCCACCGAAACAACAAAACGAAGATTAGCCCGTGTAAGTTTTTCTAACGCAGCCCTGTCTCCTCGCTTTATAGCCTGAGCCAATTCTACCTCTTCTTCTACAGTGATAAGATCCTCACGACCAATCTCTTGAAGATACTTATCCAAAGATGCACTCTCTCGATTTGTTATCGATTTTGTAATCTTTAACTGTCTCATGTATTTGCTTTAAATATTAAATTTCCAAACAAGTGTGCAAAGGTATGAATTAAATCTCAATTTTAAGTCACCAAAACCTAATAAAAATCACACCTAAACAATTATTCTTGCTCTCTAATATAATAACGTTTGACTCTTCATTTTGATTGAAGAGCCAAACGTTATACTTTGTTAATAGGTCTGTTTTGATATTATTCACTCAAATCAATCGCATAGTATTTAGTTCTGCCATTGGGATAAAATCCTGATATAAACAAGCCTTTGTCTTGGCTTTTGCTAACTGCATCTATAATTTGCTCAACTTCATTAGGAGAAGAGACCGATGCGTTGTTAATCTTCATAATGACAAAACCTTTGGTAACTCCTTCTTTCTTAAATTTACCCCCATCATCAACGCCGGCAACCTCTACACCATAACTTATGCCGTATTGTTTCTTTTGCTCGTCTGTCAATGCCTTAAAGGCAGCACCTATTACAGCCAATCCATCGGTTTTCTTCACAACAGAAGTACTTCCCAAACTATTTTTCAAGACAACATTAAACGTTTTTGTTTCGCCGTTTCTGTTGATAGTCAATTCTACTTTATCCCCGGGACGATACCGGTTCACTAGATCTTGAAGTTCCCCTACGTTACGAACTTTTGTTTTATTCACAGCTACCACGACATCTCCTTCCAAAACTCCGGCTTCTTTTGCAGGGCTACGATCGGCAAAACCTCCTACATAAGCACCTTCTTTTGTTTTCAGGGCTTTAGCTTTTTCGGGATTGGTATCGTCAAGAGCCGATACATCGCTAATCATAACTCCCAAAACGGCACGTTGTACGGCTCCAAATTCTTTGATATCGGCTACCACTTTCCCGGCAATCGAAATAGGCACAGCAAAGCCATATCCTGCAAAATTTCCGGTTTGCGAATATATAGCAGTATTGATCCCTACCAATTGTCCATTGGTATCTACCAATGCTCCACCACTGTTACCCGGATTGATAGCCGCATCGGTCTGAATAAAGGATTGGATAGTCATATCTCCCCCACCCTGCTTTCCGCCGCCTATACCTCCACGACCTTTTGCACTGACAATTCCGGCTGTAACCGTAGAAGTCAAATTAAATGGATTACCTACAGCCAACACCCATTCTCCCACTTTCAAATTATCGGAATTGCCAAATGGAATATAAGGGAAATCATTGCCTTCTATCTTAAGCAAGGCAATATCTGTTATCGGATCGGCACCGATCAACTTGGCTGTATATTTTTGGTTATCGTTCATAGTAACCTCTATTTCGGTAGCTTTGTCAATCACATGATTATTGGTAATTACATACCCGTCCTTCGATATGATAACTCCCGACCCATAACCAACGCTGGGCTGCGGATTCATGTATTCCGAACCATCTTGGTCGCCAAATCCGAAGAAATATTCAAAAGGGTCAATCATTTGTCTCTGACGACGTCCGGCTGCTGCTCCTGCAGATTTTACGGTCGATTTGATATGCACTACTGCATGAATAGAATTTTCGGCTGCCTTTGTAAAATCGGGATAACCATCGCCCGTCAAAGATGCCAAATGGATATTCTTTTGATCGAAGTCTTTCCCGTAATTAAAAATATCAGCGCTATAATCACCTCGGCTATGCAAATAGCTGTATGTGCCGTATGAAGCCCCGACACTTATCAATGCAACTACAAGATAGGTAGAAACATTTTTCCAAATTTTCTTCATATTCTAATTCGTTTTTATTTATGTTAATTCATTTGCATTTTACTTCAAATGTATAAACAAAAACTATTCACTTACTCACTTCAAAGTCTATTTTTTAACACTTTTAACCAGTCAAAATAGGGCTTAACAGCGTTTAACAACACCTGCATTTAAAAGTAAAATTTACTCAATTAAAAAATGACAAATTGTCAGTTTCAACTAAAGAAGATCGCCTTTTTCAAAGCGATCTTCTTATATCAATATTACATATTTGAAATATTGTTATTCTGCGGATTTAAACCTGTCTCCGGTTTGCTTGGCTATTTCTTCATAAAATCTCTTAGGATAACCAACACGTTGTGGTGCAGATGGATTGCCATGTTCATTGCGGATAAATTGTCCGTCTTTTTCTTTACGTACCACTCCATCCATATATTTTATAACCAAAAACTCACCTAATTTTTTCCAATTATCAAAAGCATATTGAGCTTGCTCTCCACTATATTGAGTTAAATAAGCAACAGCTTTTACCGGCGATTCAGTATATAGCCGAGTTGCTTGTTTTTCTACATCTGCTTGTTGCGACAAAAATTTAGACTCAATCGTCTGTTGTACTTTCAATAAATCGGGGTGCATATAATTGTATTTATTATATACCATGTTCGACACCCAATTATGAATCCAAAATGCCGAAGTCCACGAGAAAGTATACAAATCGCCGTTCCCTACCCTATATGCCTCCGGAATTTCAGTAATAGAAGCGTACATAGGTACAAATACCGTTTGTGCAGGATCGTCTACCCCAAACCAAAGAACACCGCCTATGGGGTTGGGCAACCACGAACGCATTTGCGAAACAAAAACAAAACCCGACTGCTGGCTTGCAATAGGACGCTCGTTACAATACTTCACCGAATCGACCTGCCACTCTAGTGGAGCCCAACGGTATGGTGATTCAAAAGGACCGGCACCAACATCAAATCGCCAATCTAATGGTGTGTTTTCATAATGATCTCTCATCATCTCTTTTAGATCCGTCAAACTCAATTTTCTGTCGGGCTTAATGTACAGAGGCATAGGTTCGTGCGTTTTCCCTAAGGCATAGGATACAAAACCTGCCATATCTTTATTGAAAGTGTTGAAAAAACTCCATACACGAGCTTCGCAAAAACGTTGTCCTCCAAAATCGAGTGGATTATATGCTTTTGCAAAACTAAAATCGGCATCTTTTCCCGAAAAATATCCTTTTTCACGGGCAAAAGATATAACATCCTTAGAGTACAAACAATCGTTAGACCCTTTCAACGGAAATTGCTGTATACGTGCCTGATTGGCATGCCCAGATATGCAATCGTCGGGAATGCGTACAGCCACCCAAACAGCACCTTTGTTACCCTTTCCTTTTCCTATCATTTCCATCACCCAAACTTCATAAGGATCGGCTATCGAAAACGATTCGCCACTACTGGCATACCCATACTCTGCAACCAAATCGGTCATTGTTTTAATTGCTTCACGAGCCGTTTTTGAACGCTGCAAGGCTATATATATCAGACTACCATAGTCGACTATACCATTCGGATCAACAAGCTCCTCACGACCTCCATAAGTCGATTCTGAAATAGTCAACTGATGTTCGTTCATATTTCCTACCACATTATAGGTTTCGGCTGCTTGCTTTATTTCCCCTAAATATTTACCCGAATCCCAATCGTATACTTTAAGCATTTCGCCAACAGCGTATTTTTGTGCAGACCAATGATATAATTCTCCATATAGGGAATACGAATCGGCAGAATAAGTTATCATGGTAGAACCGTCAGCAGATGCTGCTTTTCCTACAAGCAAACTCGTGCAGGCAAAAACTGTAGAGAAACTTACAATCCCTGAAAAAAGTAAAAATAAGGCTTTTTTCTTCATCTCTTTCTTTGTAATATTTATTAATTTTGTTTTCGATTTGTAAATATACATTATAAAAAAACAAATGCAAAAAAGATCTAATGCGTCTTTTTGACACAATTGAATATAGCGAAAATATTATTATAATAAGAGAGCCCAAAACATGTTTTAGAATATATTTTTTTACTTGGAACTTATGTAATAAAGATGTTCCTTTGTATCGATAACCTAAAACAATCTTTTTACCTTAAGCACTAATACCTAAATTAACTCATAGAAGGAGGTTTTGTGAAAAGTCTCCTTTTATTATTTTATAACTACTCCTGTTTTTCTTCTATTTTTTTCAAAAACTTCAATTTATTATTTACATTTGCCAACAATTTGATTATTAATTTAGTCTAGATAAAACTTTCTAGTTTATGAAAAAAGTATACTTATTAGGTACTCTTATCGTCTTATTTATCATCGTAGGTATTGTGTGCTTCATGCAAAAGATATCAGCAAACAGCGAGAGAGATCTCAATCTCGAAGAAGCACAGATTGCAAAAACATCAGCAACCGATATAGATGATAAAATTCTAAAAGACATATCAATATACCCTGTTTACGAATTATCGCCCAAAACTACGGCTATTGTGATAAATTGTGCGGAAACCGATTCACTAACAATTTTTGATAAAATCTTCGAGAAAATAGAGGAACAAGATTCTATAAGGGCAAATTGGTTTTCTACTCAATATGATGAATCGATACCTCTTAAAGGGTCAGAAATAGCAGATTCTACGGGTGTTTATAAACTTCTTTACAGCAAAAGGGTTAATACTGAAATGATGTCTCAAATGAATAAAGCATTTTATATTTATGGAACTAAAGGCTTTGAAACCCTTCAACCCCAAAAAGGAGTTTTAGGTTTAGACGAATGCAGAACCAACATATTTGCTTTCACTATAGATAAATTTGATTCCAACAAAAACGGGAAGCCTCTGTTTGCTTCGGATACAAAAATAGAACTCGTTTACGGTCAAGATTATAAGAGTGTAGAAAAAAAGATAAATGACTATTATAATAGTATAGAAGCTGATTACAAAGATAATATTCCAACCAAAGTATATGCCTACGCAGGCAATCTGTATTTTGCTTATACTGATGACTTTAAATGGCGTGACTCTCTTAATTACGAAAGTTCTGAATGCTTTTTCCCATCACGTGCCATTTTTAGATTAGAGAAAGACGGTACCGTTACGCCTCTGTGGGAACAAAGCCTCGACCTATTTGGAATCCCGTGTGATTAATCGAGTTTGTACCTCAACTCATCTAACAAAAATGGGAAGAATGATGTATCTATGCCTGCTGCAATAAGTTCTTTTGCGTCCTCTTCAAATAGGCTTAAAAACTGATTAAAGTCTGTTGTCTTATAAGCAGCCTTTAAATAAAACTCCAGTGCTGCTTTCTTACGATTGAGGCATAATTCGACATGCCCTGCATTCAAAAAATCATGAACATTGGGTTTATCTGCCAGTATTTGTTGGTAGTATTTTTGTGCCAAATCGAATTTGCGTAACAAGAATGCAGTCCAGGCAATAGGTCTCCATGCTTTAGAACTCTTGGTATCTAAGACTTCTATCTTAAAGTAGTAGTTCAAAGCCTTATCGTATTCTCCTAAATCAAGATAGCAGTGACCTATATTCAGTTCGATATTTAGATTATTAGGATTCAATTGGGCGGCACGTTGATAATATTCTAAAGCATGCTGTGGATCTTTCAATGACTTATAAACCTGTGCAATACGTTTTATAATCCAAGAATTATGGGGCGATAATAGTTCGGCTTGCAAGAAAGCATCCAATGCACCCTTCAAATCGTCTAACATCTGCTTGCAATAACCCATTTTTTGCCATAGATCCGATTCCGACGAACCGTTTACTATCAACTTCTGATATATACCCAATGCTTCGGAAAAGAAGTTCTTATCAAAGCAATAATTTGCAATTTGCAGCATCGATTGATGATCAGAAATAAGCGGAGCAATTGATTTCTTATCATAAAAATTCAACCTCAACTTAAAAATATCGAAGAAGTTATTTTTATAAGAATACAGTTTAAAGAACCTGTATAAGTCTTGAATATATTGATTAGAAATACCCTCTTCACTTATCTTAGGATTAAGCGATTCGGCATCTTTTTGCATCTCCTTCAATTGATCAGCCTCTTCTCCAAACCGTCCGATCATCATTTGTCTTTGGCTCGAAGGTATTTGTAATAAACTGAAAGCAAACGAATATTTGTCAGAATTACACATGTGGCTTGAAGTCAAAACCGCAGTTTGCAATAAAGTATTAAAACCGTCTTTGTCCGAAAACAAAAATTGAAGTTCAGAATATTGAGCATCAAATGGTAAAAACCAGTTACTCAACTCTCCAAAAAATGGAAAGTTTTTCAATTGAGAAAAAGTAGAATGAAAAACATCGGCTCCCTCCATTTGCAGGCTCGAATATTCCTGCAACTTATTAGCTAAGCCCGAATTTTCGAGTTCTTTTTGCCAATCGGGATTTTTATCTGCAAAATCGGTTTCACCCATCAAATCCTGCATGTTTAATTTCTTGCCTGCCAGCGAATTGAATTTCATCATTTCGGGGATGATTTCTTCGGTCAACTTTCGGCTTATTTCCTCCGTCTCACGAGAACGGATCAATTGCTTTACAACTGCCAATACCGACCGACGGAAAGATTCGTCTTCGGCTAAAGCATCTAACTTAAACTGACACTCCGGATATAGTTGCCAACGCACATCATACATTTGTAGAACAATAATAAGCCCTACAACAGCACGTTGTCGCACCGTTTCGTGATCCGACTTGCAAGCATCCATCAAAACACAGAGCTTGCGTCCATCAAAACGGTGAAAAAGATTCAATGTTAGAGCTGATATAAACAGTAATTTTTCGCGAACAGGAACATCCTGATTCTTAAAAAAAGAATTGTACTCCAACTCTTCTTTTTCGGTTGCCCGAGCTGATACAAATATGCAATTAAACATCTCTGAACCTGTGCGTTCTCTTTTAACAGATAGCTCTCGTTCCCTCGCATTCTTAATGTCTCCTGCTTCCAAAAGACCTGCCAATGCCCACGACTCGGTAACTTCTTTCAGCTGCTTTTGAATTTCGTTTAAAGTCAGAGGTGTGCGAACGGTATTGATTCTCAACCGTTCGTAAAATATATTAGAAGAATCGATAGTCAGTAATTCGTCCGACGCATCATCGGTAAGTTCATACAAAGTGCGCAAAATAGTATTATATATAATATCTTTTTGCGGATCTACAGTATCTTCGAACTGATAATGTAGCATATACTTATAATTGGTCTCAAGTTCGCTCAACTTTTCGGTTATATGCCAATCTTGTGTGTTCACTACCAATTTAGTCAACAATTCAAAAGCATCTTTCAACTGCCTTTTTGACAGCTTTTCGAGTATCTCTTTTTTATATGTAAGCGTATTCCTGTTATCCATAAATTCAGCCGGGTTTTACAAACACCTCATTATTCGTTCAATATCAAAGTCGATGGAACATCTTTTTCCCAAGAAGGATATCTTTCTCTCAAGTTTTTCCAACTCTTCAAACTCAACATCAATAAGTCGTGCTTCTTAAAGATATCAACATCAATCGGAATATTATTGTTCCACAATTGAAACAGATAAGGATTAACAGCCTTTATTTCGCGTACACTTTTCACAAATTCAATTGAACTATCCATCAAACCAATTGCATCCCAAAGGGTTATCCTAACGTATGAATTTTGAGCAAGACGCTGCATAAAGTCACCCACGAAAATATCGTCCTCATCTAGAATCGGAACTATAACATTTTTGATCTCTATTAAACCTTTATCAATAAATATACCAACTGATAAGTTACTGTTTTTCAGTATAGAATGAGTTCCATCTCCTAATGACAAAACATCACGGTTACTTACTCTTTTGTTTTTCTTCAAGAACGAAAACAGATGTGCCGGAAAACGCAACAGTTTAGTCGACAAACCTAAGAACTGCCCTAAGAGATTTCCCTGATAAATAGAATAGTGTGCACCTATAAGCAGCAAATCATATCCCCCTTCGTTAGACAATTTTACAATCTTTGTAAAAGGCTCGGCAGCTACTTCAAACATTGTTTTGATAGGCTGATGCAATCGATGGGCTTTCTCTAAAATAGGTTCAAAGGTGTCATGCTCCTCATCCTCGATATTGTATTGATATAAATTATTACCGGGAGTAAAGTGTACCATGTTTACCTCCGAATAATGCTGGCTCTTTTTCACAAACGAATTTGCTATTAAGAGTAGTTTCTCTCCAAGTTCAATATTTTTGAAAGGGGCTAAAATCCTGTATACTTTGCGTTCAGCAGATGCGTGTTCGGGAACTTTGTTTTTGAAAACCTTCTCTATTAAATCGAGCAAAGGACTGGTCATAAATGTAGTAACCAAAGCCATTACCACCATCATCGCAAATACTTTAGGGGTAAGGATGCCCAAATCGTACCCTATATTGAGTACTACAAGTTCCATCAAACCTCTAGTATTCATCAACGCACCAATGGTAGTACTCGATTTCCAATCGAAACCTATAAATCGGGATACCATTGCCCCGCCTATCAGTTTTCCACTTGTTGCGATAAGGATAATTATTCCGCAAACCATCCACAACGATCCGTCGTTCAAAAGTCCTATTCTAGTGTTTAATCCTGTATAAACGAAAAACAGGGGAAGAAGGATAACTAACGATATATCCTCGATTTTATCAATAAACAGCTTTCTGAAATTGATATTGGGAGGCATTATCACCCCTGCCAAAAATGCCCCGAATAATGGGTGAATACCTATAATACTGGTCAGATAAGAAGACAAAAACAATACTAGAAAAAAGATACCTATTATTGATTTGCTGATGATATTCTTTGAGGTTTGCAGGTCTGCCACCCTTTGCAAGAACGGACGTACCAACTTAAACATCAACCCCACATATACTACTGCAAAAAATATAACATACAACGAACTGACAAATGTACCTGCCTTGGCAATAGCTATTACTGCCGCCAAAAGGCACCAGGCTGTTATGTCGTCCACAGCAGCACAGGTAATTACCATAGCTCCTAAGGGAGTTTTATTAAGTCCCCGTTCATGCACAATGCGAGCCAATACCGGGAAAGCGGTGATACTCATAGCTATCCCCATAAATAAGGCAAACGAAACGAAGTGTACATGAGGGTAAGAAAAATACGGATAAATAAAATACGATAATATAGTACCCAAGGTAAATAAAATGGCAATACATGAGTGACTGATCAATATAGCATCATTTGCTCTGTTTTTCAACACTTTGAGATCTAACTCCATACCTACGATAAACATAAACAGAATCAAGCCTATTTCGCTCAGAAGCTTTATACTGCCAATAGAGGATGCTGGAAAAACAAGATCTGACATTTCAGGGAAAAATGCCCCAAAAAGAGATGGACCAAGTACAATACCTGCTATAATTTCGCCTATTACGGTAGGCTGTCCTATTTTTTGACAAACCCAACCAAAAAGACGAACAAAGCACAGAATAACTATAATTTGGAGGATTAACAAAGCAGTAGAACCTGTAGCTTCCTGGATAACCGAAGTCGAAAAATTAGTCCAAGCCGAATGTTGACTAACAACCTCATTTTCATTAAAAGAAGATTGCAATCCATTCTGACCTAAGGATAAAACAAAATAGATTACAATAGATAATACACCTATGACGGATATATAAAATATCAGATTTTTATGTTTGCTCATATATTGGCACATAGTTCATTTGAATGCAAATATATGAATTTTGCAGTAGACAGTGGCATATACGGCAAGTAATAGTCTCAAGTTTTTGCAAGCGTAAAAAAACTTTTCATTAACTTTGAAGGCATTATTAAACACTAAGTGGCTATGGTATTATGTTGCTTTTGGGGAACTCGAAACTTGTAGCTCACAACTGTTAGATTATTAATAATCAACATTAAACACATACGTTCTAATGAATGAAGAATTAAGACAAATTGGTCTGCGCCTCAAAGGTCTGCGCGATGCTTTAGAGCTTACTCAAGCTGAATTTGCTGCTTCATGCGATATCACTCTCGAAGATTACATCGAATATGAGGCAGGTAAAAAAGATTTTTCGATCAGCTTACTCAAAAGAATTGCAGTCCGTTACAACATCGACCTCACTACTCTGATGTTTGACGAAGAACCCCGAATGAACAGTTATTCGATTACCCGAAAAGAAAAAGGTTTAGCCATTAAACGGGTCGAAGAGTATCAGTATCAAGCTTTAGCAACAGGTTTTGCCAATCGTAAAGCTGATATATTTGTGGTAACAGTACAACCTAAAAGCGATGATACTCCTATTCATTTGAGTACACATGCGGGACAAGAATTTAACCTTGTGTTCAAAGGCAGGCTCCTGCTTCAAATCAATGGAAAGGATCTTATTTTAGAAAAAGGAGACAGTCTATATTTCGATCCGAGCTTACCTCACGGGATGAAAGCTTTAGATGGAAAACCGGTTAAGTTCTTAGCTGTAATAGTGTGATAGTTACGAGTATACAGGTAGAGACGCAATGCCTTACGTCTTAGCGAACAAGTCTCAGCGAATAAGTTACAAGTGCCTAATTTATCTCACTTTTAACTAAAATGCGAATATAAAATTCAAAAAACTATGTTAGAAAAATTTCTAAACCAAATAGAGTTCAAATCCACTGAAGATTTCAAAAATAATTTTCACGTCAATATTCCCAACAATTTCAATTTTTCCTACGATATTGTAGACGAATGGGCAAAAACAAATCCCGATAAAGTAGCTCTTTGCTGGTCGAATGAAGAAGGAGAACACATCGACTTTACATTTAAAGACATGAAAGAACAAAGCGACAGAGCAGCCTCATTCTTTCAATCTTTAGGCATCACCAAAGGCGATAAAGTAATGCTGATACTCAAACGACGTTACGAATTTTGGTTTGCTATTGTAGGACTTCACAAAATAGGAGCAGTTGCCATTCCGGCAACACATCTGCTTACACCTAAAGATATTATCTATCGAAACAATGCTGCCAATATTAAAGCCATTATTGTAACAGACGACGATCTTATCCGCAAACATGTAAATGAGGCATTACCACAATCCCCAAGCATAACAAACCTTGTTACGTGGGGTAATGTTCCCGATGGTTGGAAAGACTTCCGCAAAGGCTTGGAAGATGCCCAACCGTTTACTCGCCCCGAGCATGTAAATGACAATAAGGATATTTCGCTACTTTATTTTACTTCGGGTACAACCGGCGAACCCAAAATGGTTATCCATGACTATACTTATCCTTTGGGACACATCGTTACTGCAAAATATTGGCATAACCTCAACGAAAATAGTATCCACTTAACCGTGTCTGATACGGGATGGGGTAAAGCTGTGTGGGGCAAATTATATGGGCAGTGGATTGTGGGAGCAACCGTTGTAGCATACGATCACGAAAAATTCACCCCTACAAAGATGTTAGAATTGATCGAAAAATATAAAATTACATCATTCTGCGCTCCTCCCACAGTGTACCGCTTTATGATTCGTGAAGATATGAGTAAATACGACCTATCGTCTCTTAAATATTGCACAACAGCGGGTGAAGCACTTAACGCATCGGTTTTTGAAACATTTTACAAGGCTACCGGAATAAAAATGATGGAAGCTTTTGGACAAACCGAAACTACACCTACCATAATAACATTCCCGTGGATAGAGCCCAAACCGGGATCTATGGGTGTTGCCAATCCTGCCTACGACATCGACCTGATTACTGCCGAAGGTCGCCCTGCCGAAGATGGCGAATCGGGCGAAGTGGTCATAAAAACCAACAACGGCAAACCCCTTGGTTTATTTATGGGGTATTATCGAGATGAAGCACTTACCAATCAAGTATATTACGACAATGTATATCATACAGGAGATTCTGCTTGGAGAGATGAGGATGGTTACTTTTGGTTCATCGGTCGTATCGATGATGTGATCAAAAGTTCGGGCTACCGTATTGGACCTTTCGAAGTAGAGAGTGCTCTTATGACCCATCCTGCAGTCGTAGAATGCGCCATAACCGGCGTACCCGACGAAATACGCGGTCAGGTAATAAAAGCAACCATTGTACTTGCTGCCGATTACAAAAACAAAGCAGGAGAAGCCCTCATCAAAGAAATACAAGATCACGTAAAGAATGTAACTGCTCCCTATAAATATCCGCGAATTATAGAATTTGTAGATGAATTACCCAAAACAATAAGTGGCAAAATAAAACGGGCAGAAATTAGGAAAAGATAAGAGTTTAAACAGAAATAAATTCTACTGTATAAATACCTGCCTAATTATAACTTTAGGCAGGTATTTTTTTCATTCGAGATTTTATTAACTTTGTGAGGTATCTTTAGCAAAGGTTAATGACCTTATTTTAGAAGAAAATGAAAAAAGAAGATTCGAAAAATCAACGGATAATAATTAAAATAGGCAGTAATGTATTGACCCGAAAGGATGGTACATTAGATGTTACACGCATGTCGGCACTCGTAGATCAGGTGGCAGAACTGCGCAAATCGGATATCGAAATTATTCTTGTTTCATCAGGAGCAGTAGCTTCAGGTAAATCAACCATCCGACCGAAATCGAAGCTTGATGTGGTATCTTCACGACAATTGTTTTCGGCAATAGGACAAGTACGACTTATCAATCAATACTTTACATTGTTTGATAACTATAATATTGTTTGTGGACAGATATTGGCAACTAAAGAAGATTTTTCGACTCGCCGCCATTACCTCAATCAGCGTAATTGCATGAC
>JAVBJR010000721.1:0-4815 GCA_031546965.1 Dysgonomonas sp. | reverse complement strand
TTCTCTGGAACGGCGAATAAATTGGCTGCTGTTCCAGAGAAACTGTGGCCACTTTCCACGATGGACCACAGTTCCATAACCCACTGTGGTGATGGTTATTTCCAATAGGGCAGCGCCACATAGTGGCACTGAAAAGCATGTACGGACTTTTCCTCAATACAGGGATGCCTGACCTCCCAGTAGAATGAACCTTAATCATAGTTTGTTGAAAAACAAGAATGTATTATTGTTCACACAGTACTAATGTATTATTAAATTTATTTATGACAAACTACGCAACCAGCGTATGACGTCACAGTCGGGGAGGGGGATGCGGTGTTGCCAGTCTTGTACTTATTTCCCCAAATTGAACCGTAAACATTGCTAAAATACAAAAACCATACAAAATTAGTAAAAACATTCATTTGGTACCAAAAAATTGAACATGCAGCCATCAGCACCATATGAAACCTTCGCTGAAACATATAAACACTGTCATAATGAAAATAAAAACCGTTATTTCACAATCATAAAACCACTTTCAATCACGCAAAAACTTGGATTAAATTGCTTTTCGAAACACTCAACTTACTTAGGAGGACAATATCCTTGTCCATCCACAACCAGAAGCTTATTTTTACGATAATAAACGGGTTTTTACCTTCGTTTTTCCGCAGAATATTCATCTCCTTCGAACGTTGCAAAAACGACGCCGTTAAATGTAGCCTCTCATACAGCTCTTCCGAGGAATTATTAGTCTCGCAGACGACTCAAGGACATGAAGACGCCATACAGCGCCATCTGTTGTTAAAATAGTCAAAGCAACGTTAAAATAACTAATTTCGTAAATTAGTCATGCTCCTCATCTATGTAACTACATAAATTATATTAATATGACGGATATAAATGTTTTTCTCGGTTTTTCTACTGAATAAATTGACTTTGTTTGCTGATAATAGGAACGAATAGGAAGCGAGATAACGGAAATCTGGATGAAGGTGGCAGCACTGGTGAAGATTGGGGTCATCGGAACCAATAAAGCATTACTAATTCATTGCTGACAATGAATATTATGTATTTTAAAATTATCAACACTTATTATAGTCATACTTTGGCAAAAAAGTACCTCAATTTTTTTTTTAAATAACTGAGGTATTTTTTGCTTGGGTAAATTGGCTCAATATAGCAAACTGATATGTTAGGGGACGTCCATAAACTTCGTCACACTTTTTGGGGGAGGGGGGGGGGTTCGACAATATGTGACACAGTGTGACATGGGGGAGGGGAGGGGGTCAAATGTAATGAAAAATGTGTGATGAAGTTAATGGACAGCCCCTTATTTATGGATTCCGGTGGCGTATTTTATAAATAAAATTGTAATTTGTGTTCAGCAATGCGGTAGTATAAATGGATTGCAATGGTTTAAATCAAAAATTGGACCGCAAACACCGCAATGGTTTGCTCTAATTATATAATTAGTTGTAAAATGAATATGAAGATAAATTAGAATAAAATAAAATTAATAGAAAAATTACACTGAATTCAGTATGCGTTATATATTTATGCATCATCTAATATTTCCAAATTCCATAAAATACGTTATTAAATTATAAACATAACATTTTGAGAAAAAAATATTTTTAATTTCCTTAAAAAACTAAGTGCTTATTATTAATTCCCGTTAAACTATATGCATTAGGTATTTATAATTTTGTTCCATTTCAAAAATCTGTTTAGCAAAAATGCGCTATTGTAATGAACTGCAAATAAATAGATTTTATTTTCAAAACCAACTCAGATTAGTTATAGAAAACAAAACAAATTAAAAATAAAAAATGTTTAAAGTAAACAAATGAATTAAATAATTATGTGGAATAAATATTCAACCGTCGAAGCACCCAACCTAAAATCCGTGAATTTACTAAGATCATTCGCCAAATACATATTGAATACTTGAGTTAGACCATTTTGTGAACTTATAATTATTTTCTGTGAATCACAAATTTGAATTGGGAAAGTATTAATGTATTTTTTCAACCCACAAGATCAGTAATTTACAATACAATAACGAGATCACATTTTTAAAAATAAGTTTGAATATGCTTTGCATGAATGATGTTGGTCTGTTTGTTTGCAGGAGCTTCTTCATCTCATTTTTAATTAACTTCCACAAATCCCATGCGGCTGGAATTTGGTATACAGATCAGTCTCGTGGTACATTACCCCAGATCAATAGCATTTCGGATATCGCAGCACAAATGCGCGAGTATTTCACCAGATAAAATCGAAGCAGGGGTAGCTTCATGGTTGCTTTTGCTGCGCACTCAATGCGTAATTCCATTGATGTTGTGCCAGTGACTTTGAAATTGGCAACATTTTCTTCTTAGCCAAGACATATCACTGCAGCAAATTTAGGAAACTATCATTTTACACCTCAGTAACAAGTTTTGCCATCTTCTATAGAGTGTTCAACTTATCTGGTTTACACTCGTTATAAATGTATGTCAGCTAGTGTACTACAAAATGTAGTCAACATTCAAGGTATGCAGGTGGTCAGGTTACAGAGGGTCACCCATATGCAAAAATTAATAAGTGTTTACTACAATGTGTATCGTTAACCGTTGGTGAAATTATTTTGATCAGGGGCACAGCTAGGAATTTTTGCAATTAAATAGATGCCTCGAGAGCGCAGTTTTAATTAACTATCTCGTTAACCGTTCACATTACCTCTGCCACAGTTGTGACATAACATTAAAGGTGAACCGACACGGTTTTCTAACACCCCATTTTTTTTGGTGAAAATCGATCGATATAAACACAAATAAACATATTCCAAAAGCTGAAGTGTCTAGATAACGGATATTTCGAGATATTTGAGACAAATTTTATGTTGATTTGCTGTGATTGTTCGAAAGTGGGGGTGACTAAACCACGCCCTAGCACCCAATTGGCCAAAAGTGGGGGTCATTTGGCTAGCCGTACAGAATCTATATAGATTACTTGTTTTCTACACAAAATACGTAGAATCTGAGGTTACCACGCTTTTTATCAACATTGGTTTCATTATACATGTTCAATTTTCAGAGTACCCTAGAAATCTCTGTCAGTTCACCTTTAACTATCGTCTAGTGCTGGTCCTGGCAAACTTTTAACACAAGTGGAAGGAGCTAGGAATTGTTTAATGTTTTCTAATAAGTACCAATGGAATTTAATGCTTTCCTGAAAAACAGCATCTATATTGGAAAAAGGCGGGACGGCCGGGGAATCGAACCCCCGGTGCCTGGCGCACCGTGCCAGTGCCTTTATTTATCCCGAAGTTAAACCAACTCGGCCACCGACCCTCATCCAACAGAGCTGTGTTTTTCTTAATTATACTGTAACCATAATCTATTTACCAACATAAATGAAATAAACAGTTTTGCCATTAAATTATCTTTTATTTGGTGTCATTTTGGTTACTTGTCATTAACTGTCTATCCACAACCTAAAGCTATTTTTGCCATTATAAACGATTATTTACTTCCATTTCCCGAAGCGCTGTGACACCTCGTCGATATGCCATATTGTTTTTGTAAGTAGTTCCCGTTTTTATCGCTAAATGGCGTTTCCGTTGTGCATTCCTGCCTACAGAGGGCACCATGTCTGGCCACGCCTACTACGAATGAGAAAATCGTGAGCTCCTTATTTCTGTATAAAAAGGGTTAACAACAAGCACAAATCGCTTGTGCTTCGCCACAGCCACACACCGTGATACGGTCTCTAAGCAGACCACTCACACCACACTGTTTTCTTATGACATGCATTAAACCATGACTATAAATTACAAATTAGCCCAAAAACATCACTTGGTGTACTTATATCACATCGAAATCAAACACATTTGTGTTATTTTACTGTTATTCTAACGCTCACTTCACTATAACCGCCTTTAACAGCTATATATGCTGTTATTCACGATAGTCAATAAAACCCGAAACAGCCCTTGATATACTTGTATCACAATAAAGAATAGGAACAAAGCTATAATTTACTGTTTCCAATGTTCATTTCTTTATGATAGCTTTTAGCACATATGCTGTTATATGTGTATATAAAAGTAGTAATTTGAGATAACAGACAAATTCTAACCAGACCATCCGTCTTTGTGATTCCCATCCTGCGTTCACAAATTAGTCTGGCATTTACTTGTACCGTGTTCAAATTTTTAGGCATCTGTTGTAGTGACATATACACAGTATGCATAGAGCAAGGAGGTTGGAAGGATTTTCGGGTTGGATGGAGGGAGCACTCCCTATACCCCTTATGTTAAGAAAGTGTGCTCGGTCGAGTGGTAGCGGGCACCGGAAAAATCGTCTGCTAGGTCTGTTAGGCCTAATCAACTTAACGTTTTCTAGGTGTTTTGAGATAACTATTCTACGATTACATTATTTTAACACAAGAATAAGCGAAATATTCTCACTCTTGATATTCTCCAAACACATTACTGTATATTTTTAAGTTCGCAAATAATTTGTGTTCAAATTGGTTCAAATAGTTAAATCGCGTTCGTTTGTATCCACGTTGTTAAATTAAAATCGCCTAAACGCAAACAAATACAAAATAAATGAACATTAAAGGAGACCTGACACCGAAAAATTTGGCATGTCAGATCTGGTTGAAACGGCAGGAATGAGTTTTTAACTTGGCCATAAAACTCTGTGAAAAGTTTCAGATTTTTCGATGCAATAGTTTTTAAACTGTGAGCAGTTGAAATCGGACGAAAAATGTGACAGCAAGTAGGTAAATTTAAAACCGTTACCTGCTTGCCGTCAAATACGTGCGCCGTCCGTAACAGTA
>JAVBJR010000358.1:0-5902 GCA_031546965.1 Dysgonomonas sp. | reverse complement strand
AGGATCCATACATTCGATCGCATTGAAACTAATTTTAAAAGACAGAGCACACTTTTGTTTATTAAAAATGTAAACTGTAATTTTATTACAAGGAAAACGTAAATTAAACCAGATTTTTAAGCGGGAAACGCATTAAAAAATCCATAACTCGGCTGCCGTTGCTCCAATTGCCACCAAACTAATTTTAAACGAAAGAGAACGATGTTTTACATCCAAGAAACTGTGTTCAGAGAAGATTGTGCAACGATTGCAGAGAAATAAAACGACGACCGAAAAATTCCCTATCTCGCCCATGTTAAATTTCCAGAGAAGGAACAAAATCTTCGGAGCGCCACCTGTCGGGAGCGGGAGGCGAAACGTAACCTTTTGGCGGATGCCATAGAAAATATGGTGGCCCATAATCGCCACTGCACGGCAATAGAACTACTCAAACTGTCCTTAGTGAGCATGTAAGAAGGTGGTAGATGATTTGGCTGCAAATCGAGAGGTCTCTGTTTCAAATCCTCGTTCCCATTAGGTTTTTCTATTTTAAATTTTTTTACAAACAATATTATTGTGAATTTGTCTTTTTAACAGAAATGTCAGATAGTAAGTAACACCAATACAGAAAATGCACAGGTTTTTTGAATAGAACAAGCTGTACTACTTTAACAGCAAAAAATTGTGTATGCACATCAGGCATATACACAATGTTAAATTCCTAATTATTCTTTTGTGGAATACAACGCAGGTGTGATGTGCAGTGAAACTAGACATCGATTGCGAAATAATTAAAGGGACACTGCACGAACAAAAAAACTTTTGATATGTTATTCTACATCTAAAAGCATTCACTTGTATTGCTAAATTAATGCACAGTCGTAATAATTAATCTTAGAAAACACGAATTCAAGTGGCACTACTTGCTTTTGTAGATTGGCGCGTTCTCTCGATGGAACGATGGAACGGCAGAAAAGACGCGGTTTTGGTGACGCGTCCATTCGAATTTCCGTTACGGATGGCTACAAGCGGCGTTCGTTTTAACTACGATTGCCCTCCGTTATTTCTGGGCTTCTGTGATTGGTGACGGCTGAGGCAAAAAAATCTGAACCAACCAATCGGGAGGTTCAATTTGGGTTCGAAATCAAGATGTCAGCCTCCACGTTTTACACATTTCATTTGTTTTCTCGGATACGGTAGGGTTTATGACGATTCTGAAATAGCACAAATTATTCTTTTCCTTGCCTACACTGTTTCTAACAAAATTTTTTTTCCCGTGCAGTGTCCCTTTAAGTATTCCTTACCATACTATTTACATTAAAAGTACAAGCAGCCCAGCAGGAAGGTTTCAAGATTTAGTTAATTCTTGCAACATACCATG
Organism: Dysgonomonas sp.; assembly: GCA_031546965.1. Classification (GTDB taxonomy): domain Bacteria; phylum Bacteroidota; class Bacteroidia; order Bacteroidales; family Dysgonomonadaceae; genus Dysgonomonas_A. The sequence continues at coordinate 4,542 of JAVBJR010000358.1, read as the reverse complement.
GGGGCATAGCTCAGTGGTAGAGCGTTCGACTGCAGATTGAGTGGTCCCCAGTTCAAATCTGGGTGCCCCCTGCATAAAATTATACCTTAGATTTGGGAGCCTCTTAGAACTACATAACTTATATCGCATGTTATTACTAACTGTAACTTTCATCAATTGTATTAAAGCTGCTGGTAAACTTGGTGAGAATCTGGCTGAGATTTAGTTTGCATCTGCAATTCTGACAATATATAGTGTCCTTAGCCTATCCTATCCTATCCTGATGCTAACGGGTTCTATACACTATACAGTGTGTTAACCTGGGGGCCCCTTCCTATCCCTATTCATTATCTTCACAAGCAAGCAAGCGCGCTAACCCGTAGTCCGTGGACCCATATGGGTTGCACGCAAGCATTTTGAATGCACCATTTTGAGGGCCCACAGCTAATCCCTATGAAGGTATTCTAGTTAATTAGAAGATGGGGAAAACCGGAGAACCCGGAGAAAACCCATTGCGAACTGGCAGGATAACTAGAAAACTGCTTTGCACAAGCTAGACCCAGGATCGAACCCGGGCCTAGTGTCCTTAGCCTTCGGGCACTATAGCACAAATCACACCTGACTCAGTTTTCGGTAAACGGTGCCAGTTTATTACCTCAGGTGCAATAAATCCTGGCACTAGGCCGCTGGTTCTCCAAAACGTACTCGATTAAACTTGTCCAATTTCAACTTGCAATTAGTTTGTGCCCTTGCCTTGACTAGATGGGTTTCCCTCGCTTCGCCATAAATGGGAGCCAAGGAGAAAACCCACAAGAAGAGATATTAAACCTCACTTGAAGAGGTGATATTGAGAGAACGAACTCGAGTCTCGTAAGCACTCGATATTTACAGAGGCCACAAATTAACAACATTGGTCTAATTTTTGGCCAACAGAAACGACCAAATCCGTTGCCATGCCATTTTATTGGCTGGCCGTAATTGCGTTTTTTACATACGCAAGCAACGTCAATTTTTTAACCTTCACATTTTTTCACGTGAGCGAGAAGGGTTGCAAGGCAATCAAACAGAATTTGCGAAGTGGTACCAAATAACGCACTCTTAACGACGTTTTCGGGGGTGGGCGTGGGAGGTTGGACTTCGGGTCGTTACACTTCCCCCCTAAAAAAACGGATATACCTGTCCACGCGTCACGATAGTCCACCAACTTCCAACGCAAATTAACGCAATAGCACCTAGAGGAGAACCCGCAGACCTAGCGTGGTAGGGATGCTACAAGGCCAGACCACGCATATCAACGCAACGAGACTAGAATACGGCCTCCGAGGCCCGGTATTAACTCGAATAAACGAATCTAAAAAAACAGCAAACTGCCGGTATCACAGGCGGGAGTGATCAATTCCAATTGATCTCCGCGGTTTACAACCATGGCATACGTGCCAACGAACAATTATTTCAAAATATTGTTGTCTTCTCTGCGTCATCTGAAAAACTGTCACGACCGCCAGTAGAAGACGTCAGACTGCACTCTCCGTTTGATGGGCGGAACTTCGCTTGTGGAGACAGCAAACACGGGCCCCGTCAAGAACATCGTCCGCAAAGGCACAGCTCCTCCGTACAGCCATCCATCAGGTTTGAGGTGTATTGAGTAAATGTTTTTCATCAAAATATTGCACGAGTGCAACTGATCACAGGGGGAAAGGATGGTTGTTGTGGGAAGGGGATTGGGGAAACCCCGCGGATGAGTGGTGCGCGATTAGGACACGGTGAGCGCGATCTTCGGGTGCCAACGCACGATCGCCTCTGGCCCGCTCCAAGCGTTAAACAGCAATGTGCCAGTACAGTGACACAACCCCCGTTCAGGGGGGAAAGGTAAAGGGTAGGATAGGGAGGACCTGTAAGGGTTGGGACAGGAGGATCCCTCTACAGGCCACAAATTGATGTCCATTTCCAGTCCGGGTCGTTAACGTTAGGTCACGGTTGGTAGTTAGTCCGGGTGTCACAATCGGTGTCCAGTAGGTGGTCTTAGTCGAGGTCACAATCGGTAGGACACAATCAGGTAGACACAATCGGGGAATCCGCCCCCCAAGGGATACCCGAGGGGCCAAGTCGCAGCAAGGTCTATGCAGCGGGATCCAGACACGGCTAGTCGGCCGCGGGTGGTGAACCCAGGCTTTCCTCTTCTCCCACGTCGAAGAGAAAGCCCTCCATCGCCAGGGGGACCTCCTCGTCGTCCCTGGTGAACCACTCTTCCCCCAACCTCACAGCCAACAGAGCCGACTCGGCTGGTTCATCCGCTGGTTCCGTGGCCGGCGCCTCGGACGGCTCCGTTGGGGCGCAGGCACTCTCCAAGGGCACCAACCCTGGAGAAGCGCCCCCGGCAGCCGCCGGAACCTCGACGGACTCTTCCCCCTCCTTTATGTGGGTCGAGTAACAGTCTTCTTCTTCATCGCCAGTGGTAGTGGAGGTCAGGCGGAGTCCAGCCATCCGGGAGGGCTGGGACCCCTCGGACTCCAGTCGCAGTGACCCGGCGTCATCTGATGGGAACACTGACGGGGAGCTGGATCGGCTGGAAGCCGACAGCTCAACCAGTATGACGGAGTCCTCCACCTCCGTGGGTGCGTCTACTACGCACACCTCTGGCTTAGCTGTTGGGATGGAGACGAGCGACCATCTCCCATCGTCCATCTGCTCAACCAAATCCGGGAGGCAGACGACCTCCTCCGGTTCGGGAGCCACCGTTGTTTCGGAGTCCTCCGGGTCACCGGCAGCCGAAAGAGCAGTCTCTGCTGCCGTTGCCGCCGTGTCGACCGGCTGAAGACTTGGGGTTGGAGAGTGGCAGGGGAATGCGGCATCCTCCTCCCGCAATCCAATGGGACGCACCACCACTTCAGCCAACCCTTCCAGGAAGTTCCGGAGCTGCTCGGGGTCGTCTGGCCCTGAACCATAACTCCGGCCTGGTATAAAGCGCTCGCGGCGGCGAGCCCGGCTGGAGCTGGGGCCGGGGAACCTCGTGGCCACACCAGGGGCGGCGGTGGGGGCTGAAGCTGCAGGGCAGCCAACCGCTGCTCCTCCCGACGTGCCGCAGCCTGATCTTCCTGGACCCAGGTCTCCTCCCGTTGGCTACGCCTACCCTCGTTGAAGGCCTTCCGATACTCGTAAGCGGCCTTCAGCATTCGGCGGCGTTCCTCCCTTTCCAGGCGGCGGCGCTCCTCCTCCGCTCGCTCCTCATCCTTTAGCCGCATCTGTCGGGCTTCCTCCTTAAAATGGGCGACGTCTTGTTGCCGTCGCCGCTCGTCTTCCTCCCGCTCCTTGGCGCGCTCTGCCTTTACGTGAGCGGCCTTTTCCTGGCAATGGCGCTCGTCTTCACGACGCGCCATCGTGAAGTCAGCCGCAGCCTGCGCCTTGCGGGCTTCAGCCTCGTCTCGCTCCTTTCTCTCCTTCGTCTCCCTCGCCTCGATTGCGGCGGCTTCCTTTGCCGCCCGCTCCTCGGCCGCCACCTCCGCTTTCATTGCAACGTCCTCCCGCTCCCTCATCGCACGCACTTCTTGGATGCGCCGTAGGAGCGCGTTCTGATAGCGGGCCTCTTCCTCTGTATCAAGTTGGTCCGCAATGCGCTTGGCCTCCTTGGCCATCTGTTCAGCCTCACTTCGAGCCCGGTACGCCTGCGTTAGGCGCTCCTGCCGGGTTCCTCCTCCAGGAGATCGCGACGGCGATCATCCCGGGTCTTGGCAGTAGAGGGGGACGGTGACGGAGGTGGTGGCGGGACTTGTTCCGCTGGAACCCGTTGACTGGGCCACGAGCGACAGCGTTTCCCCCGTCTCGTCTTCTTAGAAGGCAGGGCCGGGGTTGCGTCCGTAGCCCTGCTGGAGGACGGACGTGGCAGCTCGTCGCCGGTGAACGGCGGAGCCCTGTGTTTGGACGGGAAGATCGACTCAGCGATCTCCTTCTCTCGCGGCATATGGATGGACAACCGCTGTGGGGTGATGGACCGAGACCTGGCCGGTTTCTGGTCCTCACACCACCGGACGGTGACCGCATGTCGGGAGGCTCGCATTTCCAGGGTATCAGCGTCGTGGACCTTATCTGGACGATCTCGGCGAGACAGCTGCGAACTTGCGGATCGCCTAGGTGGTGGAGTCTTGTGGTGGCGTCTTGGGGAACTTGAGGTGGATGGACGCGAGTCTACATCCATTCGCAGCGGCGATCGTGAAGACCGCACCGTTGCCCTTGCCTTGGGCCGGACAGAAGGCACACCGGAGGGTTGCGCAGGAGCTGGGATGAGAGCCGAGGGTGGAGGCATCACCACCCGCTCAACCGCGCGACTCCCTTCGGTGGCTACTTTGGAGTCATCACCGCGTCTTCGGTGAGACGCTTCTTCTGGCCGGTAACTGACGAGCGGCCCGTAGGCCGACATGTAGACCGGCTCACCCAGAACCGGTGCGGCCCTAGGAGGGCCCTCGCCGTTGTCGCGGACCCGGACGGCACGGGAGCGTGAAAGAGACGGGCCGTACCCGGTTCCCGAAAGAACAGGCCCGGGGTCCGACCCACCAACTCCACCGCCTC
>JAVBJR010000155.1:0-3162 GCA_031546965.1 Dysgonomonas sp. | reverse complement strand
ATATAGTATTTATCTCCTACTTAGCCACAACTTATCTATTTAGGCAGCTTCAGATGAAGCTGCCTTTCCCCTTCTTGTCACTTTCTCCACCAAATTGATCCACTTCCCTTACTGGCGCTCTTCCTCTCCTCCTCAGTTTTACACTCCCTTCTGTGACACCGCTTTCACCTTCCTTTTAATTCAACGCACTGTGAATATTCTTCTATTTGCGTCACTTCACAATTTCCGTGCTCACTATCGCAGCCGTTACCACCTCCAGACTGTGGCGCCCTCTCTTGTTAGATGCACACACTCACACTCGTTTCCTTTTCTGATTTCTCCCTCTCTTCGATTCACTGTTATAAGTCAACGTTATTCTTTTCTCCTCCACATCAAATCAATAATAGGGACTGGGTGCAAAATACGTATGGTACGACGTAACATACGTATGACGTCATCTGGCAAGCCGCACCTGCACTCGTCTCACAATTAAGCGGACGTCGAATGACGTCAGTACGTATGGTACGTCGTACGTACGTAATGTGCGCTTAGTCCCTAATACAACAATACTCTATATCCGTTTTCTCCGCAATAATGTCCTCCCCTCCGGCTCCTGTGCCACGTCACGGGCCACACCCTTCTTGTCTCAAAAACCTCGATCTGCTTCCTTGAGTCTCACAAACGTCTTCAATCGACTGCAAATCCTACACATCCGTTTCTTGGCTTTCTCTGACTTCAATCCGCTCACTCCCTGTATTATTAAACAACTCTTTGTCAAACTTAATCGATGATCAAACAGGTTCTTTGCACCAGTGCAGGAGCAACGCCAAAACACGTCCGCACGGTACGGCGACTCGCAGCGCCCCCCCCCCTAGATGCAAACAATAAAGCTACATTTCATATAATCGATAACTAATTATAAAAATAATACATATATTTATTGTTAAAGCACTTTAACTGTAAATAATTATATTTTTAAACAATACATAAATATATTTTTCACAATCAATAAATATATTATAACAATAAATAAATATATTATTTTTACAATTACTTATTTATATTCAGCTGCACATGGGCCAAATAAGGCAAAATCCACAAATACGGGAAATTTGCACAATAATATTTACATGCTATGCGGGGTTAATTACATTTCATTAAAAGATGTACAAATGTGTTAATAATTTTTAAGTAATTTCAGCATGATTTGTTGGTTGCAAATTGTACTATGCATTTATGTCAATAACCTAATCAGCTGAATTTTTATGCAGTTCCATCAACATCGCGCAATGAATTATTATTTGTTGATTGAGTGGGTTGAGGAAGCCAAGACATATAGTGTTGTAGACAGCAAGAAAATCATCGATTCAGAAAGAAGGGATGAACGAAAGTAATTGATTGGTGAAGTTATCGATATTGCTTGAGAAGATGAGAGTGGGGCAGCAAGAGTGTTGAATATTAGTAAGCAAACATGTCATTATTGGTCTTTCCAGAATTTGCAATGGCTCACAATTTTGTACTTATTATAGGTGACAAGAGAGGGAAGATGGAGAAAGAATGTAAGAGGTTGTTGGCTGAGGCTGCTGAAGCATCGCTATTTCAAGAAGAAAACGATTTTGGCAAAGGGAAGAGAACAAAATATGCAAAGAATCTTTCTCTTTGTGGAGCACCATCCCCAAAGGTATATAGCCGATCAATGCAACATCAAAACATTTGCGTATATATTCAGGGTGTTCCAATATATAGGAATCTATGTATTACCTTTTTAACAGAAAAGTAAGGCATTGCAACCAGCAAACATGGAAAAAATAAAGGAAAACATCCTGCAGCACATCCAGAACCATGTTTCTCATGATGGAAAATGCACTCGTTGCGAAAAGAAGGATGCAGAACTAGTAAAAATGTGTGACGCAAATAAAACGTATGCAGAGAGTATGGAAAGATATAAGCGTATTACATATTTTTATTCAAAGCAGTTATATACAGTTTAAGTATACATCAATGAAATAATGTTTTTGCAATATTAAGGTAAACACAAAGACTTGTTGAAAAAGTATCAAGAACTGCAGAATGCAGATGATACAGCTGATAAAGTACATATATAATTTATAAACGAATTGGTTGGTGCATATAACTAATTTTCACACGTTCCAGGACGAATTTGTGGATTTTGGAAATGGCGTGAAAATCAAAAAATGTGTTCTCGACTACAAAATTGCCTTTTATAATACTCCATCTATTTTGCGCGGAAGATTATGGAGGTGGTCTTCACCGTAGTCGAGATGAAGTCTTCATCACTGACTGGCAGAAAAAGCAATGCCAACAAAACTGCTGATGTGCTGCCACCTTTGGATGTAAACAAAGTCACAGCTGTCATAGGTAAAATTGCACATAGATTTATATGAATTCATTTATTATATTGTTGTCTTGTTTTCAGAGTTTGCTGCGAAACAGTTCCCAAATTTGCCGTACGAAGACACCAAAAAGCAAATATGTATCTGTCAGTTTGACATCTATTAACGCATATAACATACTGTAAAAGTGGATATTTTCGCGGGGCTAAATTTCCATGGGAGAGGAGTTAAGCCTAGTTCACATGCACACGTTTTGACGCGCGTCCAAGGAGCATCATGCGTTTCCACACGCGTCATATAGGGCGTCGCATGAGAACTGTTGTGCGCGGAGTCGCGCGTCGCTTGCCGTGCGGCGCGAATTGCCGCGTTTCATGCGTTCCTCCGCGCGTCAAATAATGAACTTTTGCGCCGCGCCGATCCGCAAGCGATGCACGGCGTGAATTGGTGCGTCGGGACGGCACGAACGGCGAAGTTCAAAATTCTCAACTTCGCTGCACCAATTCGTGCATCAAGATGGCGGACAATTAAATAAATACGATCGCTTCGCTTTTAATTTTGACGATCGTTTAGTTGAACCAAGGTATATTTGAATGCTGCAATTATTATTATACACAATACAAAGCTGGATAGTGCTGGATTCAGTGCAGTGTAATTATTTATTTTAGGTGAGATCGGTAAAATCGAAAAATCGAAGCGGGGTTCATTTCACAGCTGTATACTATATACAGTATATGTATAATACATATAGGTTTACAAGTGCTACGTACAAGTGTTTCCCTGAAAATGTGACCTAATAATTACTGGAAAATAAAAAGCTAGTATGACTTTT
>JAVBJR010000750.1:0-8711 GCA_031546965.1 Dysgonomonas sp. | reverse complement strand
AAATCGAATTGCCTGCGAACGGCTGATCCGTCGGTTGCGACCACTCCCCCGCCAAACTTCGAATGTGCGGCGGTTTTATCTCTGCTTAGCAGGAAATAGTCCGCTATTCACGACGTGTTTTCTCCGTTAAAATATAACAATTCCCCCGAAAATAACGCAACCGAGCAACTATTGAGCAAGTTTTGCATCATCTCAGCCACTATTGTTATTTGTGTGGAGTGTCCCTTTAAAGGGACAGTCCACTCTAAAATGAAAAAAATATATGTTGTGCGCAACGAAAAACTACGAAACTTTGCAATTGGATGTGTTAAGAAATTCGCGATAAAAACGGTGTTAAACGGGGCGTGGTTTTACCGGTCGGCCCAAATGGACGGCCAATCACGTTCCAATTCCATTTTTGCCGGAGGGGGTGCGACGCTGCGTGCGCACAGCCAAAAAACGCGCATGGAACGCGATTCGATCGACCCTTGGACCGACCGATCGAACGGCGTTCTCCCCGCCGTTTTGCCGGTGCAAATGGAACGTTGAAACGCCGAAATCACGCGGTTTTCATTTAATTTCTCGTTAACTATCGCGAATTTCTTAAAACATCCAATTGCAAAGTTTCGTAGTTTTTCGTTGCGCACAACATATATTTTTTTCATTTTAGAGTGGACTGTCCCTTTAAGGTTTTAAAATGTCCAAAATTTTTAAAAAATGCAAAATTTTTTAAAATTTTGAGAGTGCCAAGATTTCTAAAATTTTGAGTGCCAAAATTTCTAAAATTTCCAAAAAATGCAAAAATTTCAAAAAAATTTCAATAGACCTTATATTTCCAAAAAAATGCCAAAATGTCTAACAGTTTCAAAAAATGTCAGAATTTCTAAAGTTTAAAAAAAATGTCAATACTATATCTAAAATTTAGAAAACATGTAAATGTATCTAAAATTTAGAAAAAAATGTAAATATATCCGTAATGGTTCGCCGACCGTTCTGGTGTATTTCTATTTACTTGAGAATAACTGGAGGCATGAAGTAACGTAACTGATTTAATAAAGGCAAAACACGGCACTCTCCACCCTCCACCTTACAATATGGACATGGCCACTTGCCATGTCCATCACACATAATCTTCGCACCTCGGCGACACACTTCACCACTTAAGGCGACGTACAACATAAGAACTATAAGCTTAAGTTATCGAGGCCCTTTGTGCAAGGGCCTAAATACCCTATTGGGACCCTTCACTGATTGTCACAACACTGGCCATTCTCCACTCGCCAAGTGGTGGCCACCCACATCTAAGGAATGCGGGTGCCGGGGTGGGCGTGGGCGAAGTAACAGTTTTTAGGCTGTTACATCTCCCCCCTTTTAGGAAGCGAAAACATAAAGTACCGCAATCGAACAAGTATCAATTAATGAGACCAAAATAGGTGTTGGCAGGTGAGGGCGTTCGAACCTCAGGGCACCCACCGAGTGCCCAACACCCGATCCCACTGACAAGGGCCCCTGGGATAAGAACCCACTCACCTGTCAACCACCTAACAAGAAAACATTGCACATGTAAAATGTAATTGGTGTCACAGCACCATTTAAGCCACATCACAACTAACTAGTGTACCAACCACTTGTGGTGACACCCAACATAACGAACGAGATGAATAGTAAATAGCATCAATTCAAACCAACAGGCTCTAAATACTCGACCCAGTGGAGGAGGTGGTCTCCACGGAAACCTGGCCAACGACCCTCTCGCTACCCCCGCGTCCTTCGTGGAGCACCATCCTCATCCAGTGGGTTGGAGTATGGCACCACTGGTGTCTTCAAACTCTAAAGAAGAGAAACAGAAATATGAATAAACATATCATATTAAACGGAGCCACGTGGCAAAACATTTCAAATCGCACAGGTATACAAGCCTGTGCGGACTCAGAACCGTACGGTGAAGATGTCGGGAGGCATCACCCGTGCGAAGAAGGTCGCCCAGTCTTCCTCCGGCTCCAAGTCAGGTTCCACCAGGGTCCTTGGGCAGCCGTTGTCGCCACCCACGCGGACATCTGCTTCGGAATCAGACTCTGCAGCCATCAGTTGCTCAGAAGTGGTGGGGTCGTCCACCACTTCCCATTCCTAAGCACCACCGCTGCTGTTAGGCTGTACGCGTGGTAGCAACAGTTGCCGCCAAAGACTGTTTTGGAGGTCATCCAACAGGCTGAATTGGTCGGCAGGTGGCACAGTGTATCCCACTTCATCGAGGGCCGCCTCCACCGCATGGGCCAATTAGCTCGGTCCAATTTCCAGGTTGTTGGGGAGCTTTACGAACTGACACGAATCCCAGCTGGGAAACTCGGCGAACACCGCGGCGGGCAACTTGCTTGTTGGGAGGTCGGTGCAGTCGACCTCTTCCACCCACTTTTTCCCCGATGGTGTCTGGCTGTCTGCATCGCGGACCCAGGTCGGATGGTCATATGGCACCAGACAGGTCTCGCCGGACAGGGGAGGGGCTGGTGGATGTACAATTTTATTCCATACCCCGGGGAGCAGATGGCCTCGTTGTCGATGTCGGCCCACTGCTCCGCATATCGCGCCCGCTGCTCCTTCCGCTTTCGGTTTCGCCTCACCCATTGGTCCCTCTTGTATTGCTGGGCCGGGGTGAGCGGGATTTCAGACCCCGCTGGTTGAAGCTAGTGGGCAGTGGCAGCCGCCACTGCCCATTTCATCAATGTTCACTTGCGCCGCGACGCTTGACGGAGAGGTTGAGGCTATGCTGGAGATTATCGTAAGCTGAACAGTGTGACAGTCGCAGATCAGTACCCCATGCCAAGGATTGATGAAATCCTGTCAAGGTTGTGGAAAGTGATATATTTTACTATGCTAGACTTGTACCGCTGGTATCTGCAGGTGGAGATGGCCAAAGAAGATAAAGCCAAGACTGCATTCCAGAACCTACGAGGGCTGTGGCAGTTTGAGGTAATGACTTTTGGATTGAGGAACGCTCCGGGCAATTTCCACCATCTTATGGATGATGTCCTAGGAGAAGCCTATTGGAAATAGGCAATGGCTTACCTGGACAACATCGCCATCTACTCGGACACAATCGAGGACCACATCAAGCATGTGAGAGTCGTGTTGGACCGTCTGGCAAAAGCTGGATTAATAGTCCACCCAGATAAAATTCAAACCAGTGTGAATGAATTTAAGTTTCTGGAACATGTCCTTGCATCAAGCTTGTTACGTCCCGATCACGGCAAGGTGGTGGCAGTAGTTAACTTACCGATTTCTAAAAACTTGAAACAGATTCAACAGTTTTTGGGATTAACGGGTTATTATCATCATCTCACACCCAGCTTTGCTGCGGTGGTGAAGGCCCTGTCAAAGCTAACATTCAAGTGCTGTGAGAGGACCTGGGGCCCTGCCCAGGAACTTGCAGTGGAGAGCTCGAAGCAGCTTCTTTTAGGTGGCACTGGAGTAATGCTTAAAGACCTTAGCTTGGAATTTACCATCCAAACGGATGTGTCCGGCGTAGGACTTGCTGCGGTACTGTTGCAGGCAGTAGATGGTGTCGAGCTGCCAATTGCATTTGCAAGTCGGGGTTTGACTCCAGCCAAAGCCAACTACTCCGTGACCCAGCAGGAATATCTAGTGGTAGTCTGGGCCATTACAAAGTTTGCTCAATACTTTGAATACACTCACTTCATTATAGAGATGGATCATTAAACCCTCAAATCAAATGGCTGCAAGATTTGAAGGAACCCGCTGGTAGATTTGTACGATGGTCCTTGCAGCTCCAAGCACTGGATTTCACGGTAAAATATCAAATGGGGTTGTCCAATAAAATGGATGACACCCTCTCTCGCAATCCTGTTGAAAGAGCTGGTGAGGAAACAACAAATACATTGATCCTGGTCTCATGCGTTCTACCTTACTTGCAAGGGGTGGATGATATCACAGCTGATGATGTATTCCTAGCTGAGGTACACTGCTATGTGGCATACCAGGAGCTTCCTGACCATAAGAAGTTCAGGAAAGCTGTCCCGGATATAGCACAGGATTGCGTTATAGACCAAGGGATACTTAAGAAGTATTTTCCATCTGACTCGCTGGATGAAACCGCTCTAGAAGGCTGTCTGAAAATATTGGTGCCATTGGAGTTGTGCATGCAATTAATAAGGCAGTACCACGACCCCACGCTGTTAGGGCATTTTGACAGTGCAGAAACCTATGCGAGGTTCAAGGGATGAAGAAGGATGTGTGGGCCTATTGCCGGGGATGTGTGCCTTATCAAAAAGCAAAACCAAGTAATAAGCCACATACTGGCCTTATGCAACAAACAGCACCCGAAGTTCTCTGGACAGTGGTCGGCCTGGATCTTATCGGTCCTCTTCCGAAAACTCCTAAATGTCATGACAATTTCCTGGTCATGGCAGACTATTTTCAAAATGGGTCATACTGGTTTCACTGCGAACAGCAAAGTTAAGGGTCATCGCAGGGCACTTGTACACCGTGTGCTGTCAGTATGGGTTCCCAAAGGCAGTGCTGTCAGATAATGGACCCCAGTTTGAGTCTGTGGTTTATGAGGATATGTGGAAGGGTGTGGGCACAAAACCCAAATACACTACCCCATACCATCCTCAAACAAACCTGACCGAACGGTTCAATCGCACTATTGTTATGCAGCTGCTGATCTTTGTGGACGGCCACCATACTGATTGTGATTCTAGGCTGAGAGAGCTTGGGTTTGCCATCAACACGGTGATCAGCAAATCCACTGGGAAGGCACCATGTGATATCATGTTGGGCCGTAAATTAGAACATCCGTGGCAGCTGGACGAAACACAGGTAAAAAAACCTGGTGCTTCCGGATGATGAGGACCTCAAGAACTTCACACACAACTTGTGTGCTCGCCTTGCCATAGTATACCTTGAGGTGAAAGAGAATTTGGGCGAAGGCATCTACAAAACAGAAGCGCTATGATAAGAAGTGCAGAAATCATGAATATAAAGTCGGAGATTTGGTCTTACGAGACACCGATGTCTTGTCTGATGCTTCCAAGCAGTTTGCCACAAAGTTGCCACCCTTGCGGGAAGGTCTTATGAGGTGGTAAAGGTCCTTCCTGAGCTAGTGGTGCAACTTAAGAACGTGGAAACTGGGAAGGTGACAGACTTGGTGAATATCTGTCAGTTCACACCCTTTGTAGCTCCTGTAATTCCCAAAGGGTCCGTTCAAATATTACGTAACGGGGAATGGGGGAGGGGAGTGTATACTTTTGTTACGGAGTGTTACATAGGGGAGAGGGGGATTTGTAATAGTGTTACGTAATGCTGGTGAAGAATTGAGGTTAGATCTGCATTTCACCCCTATTGGAGCACACAGAGTTTCACCTGCTATTCAAGCAATGAGGTATAAGTGAGGTACAGCCTTATAGCTCATCTATATGATCAGAAGTGTGCAGATCTTTATTTAGACATTGGCTGAGGCAACAATTATAATAATGCGATATAACTAAATACGCAAAGGAAAAATACAGTCGACTTCATTTCCAAAGCATTACGATGCTTAGAAACGTCAACGACCGCCCAAAAACTACCGAATCATACAAATGATTACCGGAATGCACTAAAATGTCGAATGGGCGCAGAATTGTCAACTTTGAACCAAATTCTGCGAGGTTTGGTTATTGTCACTGACGGGAAATACCAAAATGCAGCATCGACAGTGCCAATAGCAATTTCCACGTACTTAATCTGGTGCTGATTGCACTGACGGTATTTTCATCGTCGTAGCATGTAGGTGAATGAAGTTATCAATTTTTTAATTTGCGGAAGTGACACAATTAATGGTCATTCAAGTGGACATTATGATGACGTCACGGAAAGAGGTTCGGAAGAAGGTCAAGTCAATTAGCCGCTTCACTCGCTCAATCGGTGTCACCGCGCCTATCACATTTCCGATACCTACGCTTTTTGATTGGCACTACTTTTTTGCTGGTTGCCGCGCATTGGGCAGAGGATTTTGAGCAGCAATAGCACAAAAACACGACCCATGGTGGGATCGTGCTCGATATTGTGATCGGGAGTGGGTGGAAAGGGTGAGTGTCGATTAAATTCACACGTTACTTCCTTAAAATTACGGAAAGTTACCGGAGCAGGTGGGATGGCACCATAGTCAGTGTAACTTTCCGTAAAATAAGTTGATTGTAGTGCCATCACGATTTCATTATCTGTTGGGGGTTGCGCTAGGGTGAATAATTCACCACTAAAGTAAACCGATTGGAAACAACAACTGTCCCGTCATTCGTTAAATACCTATACCACCATCGGTTGAATTCAAATTGGATGGAATGTCAAATTATTTTTTAATTTCTCCGATGACTGCACATTGCTGATGGAAAACATGTAGTAGTGACTAATGCGTTGTGATGTTGTCACGAGGAAGCTTCCGCATTGGTGGGTAAGTTAATCAAATGAGAGACATTAAGTGAGTAACCAATTTCTAACCCTTGTGTTTGTGTACCACCATCGTGTGAAGTTCAGTCGGCGGACATGTCAAGTCATATTTTTTACCAGTGGCAAGTTGGTGTGATCGGAACGGAGTTTCTGATCTGTAATATAGCACAACTCAGTTTCCTCTGCATTAAGCAGTGCAGTGAAGCCAGCGGAAAACAATGCTAATTCGAGGTTCTGTTTCGTTTTTAGTGTTTCCAAGTAATCCATAACCAATTTGTCATGGTCGTGGAAAACAACCCATTCCCTCGAATCAACTGGGACCAGCGGGACCCATCTCCACCAAGGACACCTGGTTCAGAGTGGTACTCTCTTGGCAAAGCTATAGAGTTGGTAGACTTCGCCTCACCTCTTCCTGGTGGAGCCTGGGACAGGCCACTCCTATCACATCTGTCCTGTGGGAAAAAGGGACCAGCCTTCCCGGGATGCGTTGCTGAGCATCCCCGAGGGAGAGAAGGGGATGGAGGTTTATGGCGCTGCAGCACCTCTTTATCGGTATGCAAGTGCTTATGGGCCATTAATCTGATACCATCATCCTCAGGCTATCCGCAGATCCGACAGTCAGCCACAGGCAAGGGCGAAGTACCACACCCCTACAGCAGAGGGCACAACGGGAGGGGACGATGGAAAGAGGGACTTTTGCACCGACTGGGCGCTCTGTCCAGTTGTCTAATCCCTACTCTTCCACACCATCATCGTCTCGACCGTTCCAGCAAAGTTAGGAGAGATACTCCCACCGGCCAGCAGTAGCAGCCAGAGGAGCAGTTGCTGCTCACTCACAGAGGGTTGCGAGACTGAAGAGAGAGAGGTGAAAGCAGCCAGACGGGTGCACCGGGCTCAAAGAGCGGATCCGGTAGCCGAGCCATCCATCTCTGGGTGGCGTCCCTCCACCGATGCAAGTTGGTTCTGTCCTGCTGGATGCGCTCCATCTCTGGAAAGGATGCCAGGTGGGGAAGCCTGGAACGACTCTCCGAAGACCAGGGCCGTGAAGACCAAAGCTTTGGCTCAGTTGTGCAAGGACCAGGCGCAAGAACCCCAACAACCACGAACGGAATCCATCGGGCATTCTCCGGCCAAGCTACGACTGGTGGGGGTCACCACCCCGATCCTCTTGGACAGGAGTATACCCAGAGGATGAGCCGGAGTGGGTGGAGCCACAATCAACACCACGTCCACCTCCAAGGCCACGATGTAAAACAAGTTCTGGCCATTCCCCAGCACTTTAAGAGCGGCCAAGAAGAGAGGCTCGCCTAGTGGCCACCCGGCAGCAGGCCCTCCAGCAACAGCAGCCAGCCAAGAGGGCTGTGTCTCCCCCTGCTCTCATGGCCAGGCAACCACCCAGTTATGGGGACCGGGCAATGGACTGGGGCACAGAGGAGGTCCGCCAAGCACCAGATGGGGTGTTTGAAATCGTGCCCATCGGTGCTTGGGGACAGAACAAGTTACCAGTGCCACCGCAGTCTGCTCCTCCCGTGGTGCCAGCTGCCAGCAAGAATGGTGGACAGGAGATTTCTGGCAGGTACAAACTGTCTCGGTTTATTGCTGGAAAGCAGCCTCGAAGGGAGAGGGAGGAGCTGGAGCTAGCTGAAACCCGAGCAGCAACTTTGCGGCCGATATCGACCGCCAGGAACAACAGCTTAAGGACACCCAAACCAGGGTAAGGGAGAGGATGGATCTTGTCCACCGCCACCAGCTCACAACAGTGCTACTGCCATGTTGGAGTTGGTTGGGTTGTTACGGGACGGGCAATCTGATCCTAAAGGACTCGACACCTTTGCTGATGGAGATGTCCGTGGCATTGGGGAGGCCAGTAGTGATGGCAGAATAGCCAGTCGAACCCTCTCCACCAATGGCACTGGTTTTGGAGCGGGCACCAACCTGGATGTCTTTGAGGTTCCCACCAGGGCCTGGGAGGTGCCAGTTGCCGTGGACCTCACCAGGGCCGACTCAGAGTCCAACGTGGTGGAGTTCAGGTCGGGAGTGGCATCAGCCATCGTGGAGGAGACACTTGTCATTATCCAGCCATCCGGGGATTTGCCATTGGACGACCTGGCTGCCCTGTGATTGGACTCTCTAAGGACCGAGTCAGTGGACCACACCCCTAAGGAGGAGGAGGAGGAGGAGGAGGAGGAGGAGGAGGTGGCGGTGGCGGTGGCGGTGGCGGTGGCGGTGGCGGTGGCGGTGGCGGTGGCGGTGGCGGTGGCGGTGGCGGTGGCGGTGGCGGTGGCGGT
>JAVBJR010000964.1:0-5654 GCA_031546965.1 Dysgonomonas sp. | reverse complement strand
GCAAGTTCATATATGAAACAGGCAACAAACTGAAAGCAGGATACTCTGCATTAATTATTTCTAAGGTAAGCTCGTTGTATTTAACCTAGATAATTCAGATAAGTCAGTATTTCCCATTATATTTCATTGCAAGATGCTTTCAATGACTGAGTATGATCTAGCTGATGTTTCTCCAGCCCATATAACAAACTTGGTCTCAACAGATGTAGACATTATTCTGGCAGTTAGTATTCTTTCAAGACACACGTATTGCAATTAATATTAATTGAACTATCTCCAGTGTGTTTTACCCAGGGAGGATATTGGATGTGTACGGTCATATACATTGTCATGTGCACAATTGATCCATTGCTGCATATTGGTATCTCCTTGGATGGATTTCTGTTATTGCAATAACAGTAATGATTGCACAATTTGCAATACAACTTATTCTAATGACACAATATACAAAGATAAGGTAAGTTACAACATAATATTCAGTATAATCCCATTCCTTATATTTACACTAAGCTATTTATTATATAAAATGTTCATTTGGTTCTGAATTAAGACTACATAATGAAACTGTCAACAGGTTTTGTACACAAGTTAACATTTTACATTCCAGGCAAAACATCAGCAATTGCTCTGACCAAAGAATGACCATCACCAATGATGTCCTGAAAGGCATAAAAGCGATCAAAATGAACGCTTGGGAACATACTTTTGAAAATGCAATTAATACAATCAGGAGGTAAATGTTAATGGGACCGTTGCAATATACAGTGGTTATGAACATTTTAAGTAGATTCAGATTGATACTTCATTAGATTGGAAACACACATCATTCGAAAGTCAAATTTATTACGTTCGCTGAATTCAGCACTGTTTGGAATTCTACCAAGGAAATCAACATTTGTGGTCCTTGCAGCATATATAACTATTTACAATGAGTTTCCCATAACTCAAATACTTCCATTTAATGGCCTTACCATCATATTCTCTCAAGCAATGGGATTTTTCTTACCATTATTCTTAAACACAAACTTAGATGTTCATGTGGCTTTGAAAAGGATAGGTAAGTAAGGAATTAAAAAATGGCTTCCAGAACAAATAAAATACTGTACTGACTGTAAATAACAATGATTTAAACTTTACAACATTGTGAAAAGACCTTCTTGAGAAGAAAACCTATACAAGGACACATTACCGAAGAACTTTCCGACAACAATCCAAGATTGGACTTGCAAGGCATTTCTTGTTCATGGAGCAAGGTAAAATGTTTTATTTAAATATAATATTAAAATACTGAATGCAATTCAATGTTATTAGGAAAGTTACACTTTGGACAACATAACACTAAAAGCAGCAAGTGGCTTGATTGGAATTGTTGGTAAAGTAGGCAGTGGAAAAGTAATAATTTCCTTTAATGATATTGGATGATTGATAGTTATTAAAATTATTAAGGAAGATGGAAATTTTTTTAGAGTTTTTCCCTATGTTCAGCTCCGCTTATAACGAACTCCGCTTATATCGAACCTAATTGGCTTGCATTTTTGACTTTGTAATAAGCGGAGTTGAGTGTAATAGCGAAGCATTGCAACATATAATAATTATTTTCATACATGAGTACTAGAAAACCAAAACAATCGATCAAAATAGATCCCATTTTCGGTTTGGGTATCATCAGTTCAGATTATAACAATATACTTTAATTATTTATAATGCATGAAAGAGAATCAATACAATCTGCTGCATTTACATGATAAATACGCCGGAATAGTATATGAAAAACCAAGATAGGAAAAGTGATTTACATGATTTTAAGAAAGTATTCTTTAATTTATATAAAACGTAGGATTCTGCATTATAATTACAATTTAATGTTTATACAGATATCACTTCGCGCTTCCTAAACAACTTAAAAATGTCAAAGATATTTGGCACTTTTGGTGGATTAAAAATGTTAATTAGAAAGTTTCCAATTAAAAGAGGTGTAATTGTATTGGGAAGTGTAAAAAGTAAATATACGAATCCTGCAATGGCCATTAAACCATTCCATATGTTCGTCAAGGTTTTGTTAATATTTGCAGGATCAAAAATGTTCCAAAATGGTTGAAAAACTTGAGATGAGGTTGTTAGAGTAGTAGTTGGGGTGGTGATTGTTGCTGGAGTACTAGTGGAGGTGATCGTTGGTGGAGTAGCAGTAGTGGTGATGGTGTTGGTTGTTGTTGTTAGAGTTGTATAATAGTGGTTGTTGGCACAGTATTAGCGGTGGTGGTTGTTGGAGTAGTAATTATTGGAGTAGTGTTAGTTCCTTCCTGATCCAAAAAATTCAATATTTCTTCCAAAATGCCTTGTCCTGATGCAACTGTTGTTGCAGATTGAATTGCCAGCAAATGGAATACAAGTCTCTTGCCCATTAACTGTTGCCCTACAGCATTTTTCACAAAACACAGGCTTATCAAGCTAAATATCACAACGTAGTGAAAACCCTTCATTTTCACTATCCGTGCACCACTGAAATGCCAACTATATATAAATGAATATACGACGTTATACTGACATCAGCACAGCGTTTATATATGCTGTCAAATCGTCCAATATATTGCAAGTACCATGTTTGTGATGATTTCATCGCAAGTTACGTTTGTCCAGATGCTCCAATATGACGCTCATATATAATTTCCCCTTACAATTTGTAATAATAAATTCTGAGAAATGTTATTAAAATGAAAAACTTTATCATTGGTTGTAGTTGCAACATGTGTATGACATCATGTATGTAATGTTTCCGTTTATTGGATAAACCCTCAGAGCGCTCATTAATTTGTTTCATGCAATTAGCATTAATACCTTACTAATTAGACACTGAATGAATATTATTTCCTGTACCAAGACTAATTAAAGTAAAATAAAGTAGCCACCATCATATTGCTACCCAAGGTTACATTTAATCTCATCTACCGACAATGCGTTCCGTTTTGACTATCATGCCAAACGGAAACCTTGTTGCTAGCTGTTAATATTTTTTGGCATAACAGGGTTGCTACCAAACCTGTGAAGTAAATTTCCCTGAGTTTTCCAGGTTTTCCAGTGATTACACAAACTTTCAAGAGTATATTCTACGTAGGTTAAATTTTGCAAAAATGTCATCAGCAGGTCATTTGCATTTGCCCCTAAGTTGGCAATACATTGTTGACAACAGATGTTATGATGGGAAGCACAACAAACCTTGCAGGATTATTGTTAGTCATAATTTGTGCCCTACGTTTAGATGTTTAGGGAATTGCTTGTTCATGTTCCAAGATGTGTAACATGTACTTCTGTAAAGTAATGCAATTGTGCAGGTGTATTCGGGCATCCATACTGAAAAATGCACAGTTGTACATAGCAGCATAAGGACATTGCATATGCCTTTCCTACCAACTACAACACATGTTTGGAATTGATTCTTTGTTTTCTTTAGACAACAAAGCAAGAAAGTTTGTCATGATAGCTTCCATTCATTTCTAATTTTTTTAGTATGTGCTCGTCTGTGTAATGCAAAACTCGGAAATGACTTATTTTAAGAGCTTACGCACGTATACACGTATGAACCATTATAAAATCAACCACGATCGCTACATACATAACAATGTACCCTTGAAATTGTGATGATGATTATCAGTACCCTGACACAAACAATGCAAGCCACAAATGAAAATTATACTTTCATATTGTTAAGTATACAAAAAGTACTGCATGTCAAATTGTATCATGCACTTCCATTCAGAAAAATAAATCCTTAAAGACAACATTGATTCAGGAAATGTACAGCAAAAGCTTCCATTTTGACAATTGTGTCCAGTTTTTTGGAAAGGGTACAACAGTGCAGTAGTGCTTCACTGCATAGCATTCGCTGTCAACAGTGTAGTGCCAACTTGGGGGCAAATGCAAATTATTTGTTGTGATTGCTCCTCTGCTCCTTTACCGATTTCAAGTCTGCTTTCGCCAATGTGTTTGAAATAACATTGATCAAATATCTCTAATTTATACTACCCACCTATCTTCAAAACTGGTGAAGATAAATTTGGAACGACCTTCAAGGAATGTTCCAAGGTCTAAAATATCATCACCAATGGGTGTCATTATATTTACAAATATTCACTCCAATTTCAAGATATTAACAAAATGACCAGACTTTCCGGACACCCTGTATATTTTATTGCAAACACTTTCTTGATAACTTAAATATATAAATGTTTCAGGTTGCACGTTTATATGAATTTCCCCAAATTTTCCAGATTTTGACAAATTCCCTGAGTTTCCCCCTGAATTTTTAGCCAAAATCTAAATTCCCTGAGTTTTCCAGATTTTCCCTGTTGGTAGCAACCCTGCATAAACTCTATAGTAGGCTACCAAAAAATACGGAATAGATACGATGATTGAAACTTGAAATTGGAGATTTTTATTGATGAAGTTGACGACATTTCTTCTAAGCATTTGACGTCATTCAAATTCTTGGCACCCGCAATATACAACACTTATCGCATGGTGCACACAAACTGATGTGCATTGCAACATTGAAAGCAAGAAAGCAATTTTAATTCTGTGCATTACAGACATAGCAACTCCTTCTGCTTAAGAGCGACAACACTATATTAGTTACTCGGATACCCCAACAAACAAAAATGGAAAAGTTCTCATCAAGACAAGAAAGTCCTGCCATTTCAACTTCTCCATTTTCATCCATTTACACATGGTAAGTCTAAATTTCCAAATGGTGATGTAGGATTTTTTCTTACATGTAAAGGCGACTATTAATTATGTTGTGAATTAAGGTGGGTTTCACCCCGTGCAATGCAAGTGCGCAAATCAGGATTACATTTGGAAGATTTACCTGAACCGCCAGTAGATATGAAAGCTGATACTGTATCAAAAAGATTCAATGAGTATATAACATTAATATTCTAACATTGCAATACAAGCCAATTTGTATTTTCAATTTAACGCAGGCTGCGCAACAGTGTCATATTGCAAGATGCATCCACTTGGCAAATGCAGTGTTATTTCATGAAACTCGCCATTTATTCATCTCCATGGCATGTCTTGACCGTTATTATCACAACCATCATTGTGGTAATTCATGTAATGTGTATTATTATGTAACATTATGCAACACTACAGAGGCATTGAAAACAATTCAGCTTAATTTATGCAAGACTTAAAATATGCTATTATAATTAAAAACAATATAGTTCATTAATTTACAGCTGATTTGCGAAATTGGAAACCTGTTACTCATTAATCGTCTTCTACAAGCCAAGCTAAATAAAGAAGATTCACTGTCAACTTATGCAGGGCTAATTTGTGTGGCAGCCATCTTAAAAGCAACGTTATTTTACTGCAATTGTTTCGTGGGTGAAAGAATCGGTAACAAATTCAAATCAGGATTCACTGCGTTAATCATTGCAAAGGTGAAGTTCACAGAATCCATATTTCATCCGGGATTTATTATAGCACGTAGGCCTAAATAAAAGTGATTTTAAAATTCTAAGTATACCCTTTCTGAGGTCAACAGTAACCTACCAAAGTTCCTTCCGATTGGCCAGGCCTGTTTGCGAGCATGCGGTACCATGTCAGCTTCCACCAAGAAAAGAGTCCCACCTGAATTGTTAAATTTGTGAATGAAA
>JAVBJR010001010.1:0-5009 GCA_031546965.1 Dysgonomonas sp. | reverse complement strand
TAGCTGTTTTCGTATTTCGAACTGTTGCTAACCTCGAAATCTTAACAAGTAAAATCAAAATTATATTCTGGTTCAGCAATTGCATCCCATTGTTTCAATTTATGTACCGAATTGGCAGATGTAAAACATTGCATTGTTGCAGTGTTCTGAGCTGATCTCAAAATCATTTCGATACATTGTTGCTTGACATTGTTCTGAATTCAACTTTTCATCACTTTGTACCCAATAGTTTTCGTATCTGTGTTTCAAAGCTATTCTGTTTTGGATGTTTGTTATTTCGAAATTGTAACCAAGTGCCACTTGGCCGCCATTTTCTTTGCATATCTCCTTTGCAACCAAATATGGGGCTTCTCGTTCCAAATACGCTTCGAAACATTGATCACCATTCAGGATCATCCCATCACGGCACCATTTATCTAAACAAACATTGCATGTTGATTTGCATGCAATTTATTTATAAAGAAAATATTTGTTACCTGTACTGTAGGCGAGTTGAAATGCTGTCATCATTACAACTGCTGTCAGTATTTGTACATATTTTGGTTCCACCATCATGAATATAGAATTATATATTTTTGCCAAAAATATATGTACTCTACAAAATTATAACAATGTTATATAATGTTATTGTCCAAATGGTTTAAGTTAATCTCTTGACTCGAACTCTTCTATGACCTTGCTTCTACAATTGTGCACAATCGGTATGATTGTTTTTCTGATATTGGTAGTATAAAACTAGGTGTTCTGTTGTCTTATCGTGCCTTAACCAATGCCTTTGCACAGCAACAAACTATTATATTTATTTCTGTTATTGTCGTCATGGATCAATCTCATCAAGATGGCATAAATGTTTTTGCAGTGACATTAATCTTATTAGGAGTGCCGCATAGCATTTAAGAGTGAACTGATAGGGTCAAACATTAGTAGGTAGTAAACCATTTACATGGAGCATTTCACACATTTAATTACCCTCTAGCATCAAAGGATGACAATATTGGGGCATGCATTCAATAAACCTGTCTGCTTAATCTCAAAGGACCGGAAAAACTTTCCACAATAGACTGATTTCTCAATATAGAGGTTTTTTCAAAACAAAAATCATGCTGTCAATAGTCCAAAAGTAGTCAAATTATCCACTATAAGCAGGTTTCCACCATAGATAGGTTTAACGGTATCAAAATAAAACGTTTGTTTTAGTGTTTGCATAGAGTTCAGAATCACCCTGTAGATTTCACATTTCAATAATAATATCTGAATTCCATTCGAATTGAAAATGCATTTTTGTTGAATTACTGTATAGCCTATTATGATTATTTCAGCAGAAGTTGGCATTGCGAAATATTAATATTTTATTGATTTCAGATGATAACCTATCTGGATTGATTAATTATAATCTCACTATATCCTGTTGACGCAAGTTTATCAGTACCATTTCTTAGTAATGATATGAACTTATTTTGAAAATATTTATTGGAAATATATAATTGGTATTTTATTACTTTTGCGTTAAAAATTGGGCATCAAATAGTAAACAAAATGTATATATTGAGTAAAGGCAAATGTCGAGATGGTTAGACGTAACCTGTAGGATACACTGAGATCTTGGTTATACTCATTTCTTGACATTGTATGCATGGGATGTTTATTCTTGCTAAAATTCATTAATATTGCAGAAATATTCTAAAATTGAAGCATGCATGCAATAAGACTGTCTGTGTTAGGAAGTGTGAGGTGATATCTATGCAAAATTTCCACAAATGTTATATAAGCCTGATGAATTTTGGTCTGACTTTCGAAAAAAGTGCGCCATATATTTGACAGGTTAGCAGTAATTTTTAGCTGTTGGTCCTCTCACCCATGTTAATTCCTATGGAGCCACCCGGGACCGAGCAAAATAGGTCCTATAACAGGCAGGTGGTCACTTAATGACACTATTAAGAAATGTTATTATATAATTGCAATCTGTATTGCAACAGTAGATCTTAACTGAAGAATGTAAAGCTTTGACTTTTGAACTGGAGACAGACAACTTGCACCAGAAATGGATTCTCACTCCAATGATGGGCAGTCAGCAGGTTTTAATATATAATTTATCTTTTTTGTATCCTGTGTTCATAGTACTGCATTTGTACTTTGTTGTTGCTCGCTGCTAACTTTATGTAACATCACATAATAATACTAGTATACTATATCCATACATTATTTTATTTATTCTTCAGGTCTTCCGGATAGATTGCAAATTGTGCATATAATTGAGTGGATTGTTGTCTTGCTATAGAACTCGTACTTGTCTGAATTATTGAAGCACTTTTAAAATCAGTCTTTGAAAATAAAGTCCGTATTGGTTTAATACAGCATCCGAAGGGACTTAATTGAAACTGGTTTTTCAGGGGTGGTATGTACTTGACCTCCACTACCTAAAAGAGTCTCTTAAATTGAGCCTGATCTAACTATTGTTGCTGTATTTACATTGCCCATTACATCGGCCACTGCAGGCATAGTAATTTCTTTATTTTTTACTGTATTACTTTATTTTTCGACTTTGCAGCCGTTCATACATTTCCATTAATCGGTCTCGTATAATCCCTTCTCTAATAATAGATTAAAATGTTAGTTGCGAAACAGATACACGGAGTAGGTATTTCGAATATGACGCAAATTTCACAAATTTTATTTACATATTGGATAGTAAATTATTTCAGAGTACCAGAATGAGATTCAGATGAAATTTTCGCGTATACTACTGCTATAGTATTTCATTGCGGATCACATAAATGAAAATGACGAAGTTATATATTTATAACTTCATGTTATGAACTAATGGCTGATGTCCATCATCTGTTTGGTAATAACTTTTATGTTGAATTTTGGATTCCTTAGGTGCCACCACCGGAACCATGTTGCTCTGCAACCTGTAACATTGGTACTCGTATATATTAATAATTTATTCATAGTATTAAGAAACTAGCATTGCTATACTGTATTTACCTTTTTCGGGAGAATGTAAATGTGGCAATAACTGCAGCTATCATCAAGATTGCGAATAATGTACAAATTCCAACAAACCCAATTCTCGATTGATCCAGAATATTAATAACAGTCATTGGAATTATATCTGTTTGAGAACTTTGGGAATATTCGCAAAAGAAGTATTTGTATGAATCGCAATCTGACAATTTAAATTCGCTTGTAATGCAATAATCAGAATCGGATTTAAGATCAGAATCAGAAAACATGTAATCGTAAAAGAGGTCTTCTTGGGTGCCACCCACACTCGTCCATTTCTTAGATCCTTGTTCGAACTTCATTCCAGACCAGAAAATCGGCGAATCACTACAAAAAATAACAAAATTAAAAATCTGGACTGAAGTGTATTGATTCAGTATCGATTATCATTTTTATAACTGAAGGTAATATACCTAAGATACAGCTGATCAATTACTGAGTTTGGAACAGCTGTCCACCACCTGCAACAATGGAAAAAGTTTCAAATAATTATACAAATAGACCACACCTCCATTATTTAATCAATGTTATCTGTTAGATATCTGGATTGTTTAAGGTTGAATTTTATAATATACTGTGAAAGAAAATTGTGCTTCCACAGTGAAGGTTGCAGTGAATTTGTTGCGGCTGCAGCACTTTGTGCAGTGCATGACAAAATATGTTTTCTTGATTTCTAAGTAATTAATATGGCCTTACTCGTTCTTGTAGATTAAATTTTGTATGAATTGAAGCTTCTGTTCGGTGTCAATCACTGCCAATCTTCCTCCTTTCTTTTCGCAAGATTTCTTCGCAACCAAGCATTTGGATCTCTCCATTGTCATCTCGTAACATTTATTGTTAAATTCGCCAATGGTCAAACTCGAGCTAGAACATTCATCTTAAAAACAGAAATGGGGTCAATATTGCCTGGAAAGAAATCATCATCACAGTAACTTCTGACAGTACCTAGTTCGCAGACATAGAAAAAGTTCTGATCTGGATGATCTTTGTCCTGAGTGTAATCATCTCTGCTCTTGATTGCAATGCAATCCTTAGAACTGACATTTGCATTTCCAATCCAGAAGTTTTCGTACCTTTTCATGGTATTTGCAATGAATTTATAGTAGTATATAGTAACTTTATGGATATTGTGTGTACGATCAGTTTTGTAACATACATAGTTTTCAATGCTATTCTGTTGAGGAATTCCTGTGTGATGTAATCGCGGATTACAGCTAATTTTCCTCCAGAATCCAAACAGATTTCATTAGCATTTTCAAAAGTAGCTGCTCTTTTCATACGAGGTTCGTAGCACGTATCACCATTTAATCTGAATTGGCCAGGTAGGCATGTATCAGCTGTAAATGAGTAAGATGATGTGATTATGAAAATGTTATCAAATATGCTGACACAGACACAGATTCCTGCTCATAATTGGTTTTTATTATACACAAGTTCCAAGCGATGTAAAAGTCATGATGAAGTGTATATCAATAATAAATCACACTGCTGTCACAAAGAAACATGAAAATTTAAGATGCAGAAAAACTAAGTGTCATATAAGAATGTTTTAATACTTACAAAGGTTAGGTCAAAACAAACATAGTGGTACAATACAGCAGTTCACTTACATGTACTGAATACAGTATCATCCACAATGTAAAAACAATAGTCGGTGGTACTTCAATGTTGTCCTAAGTGTAGAGGAAATGTATACAAACACTCTTCAAACTATATTTGAAGCTGGGGAACAGTGCATATCACGTTATTTTACCAGACTTATTGGGCTAGGTCAACGTACAATGGTATAATACAGAATAATGTATAGTACACATAAATTTATAGTTCGTCCCAGCCAAACCTTAGACTAAATAGGCGGAGCATGCGCCACACTGCAGCCAATGGCATACCATAATTTGGTATGTATCGATCGGCATCGATACAAGAGGTACTATTTTCTTGCCCTGAAGCTCCGCCCTTGCTCCGCCTATTTAGTCTAAGGTTTGGCCGGGACGAACTATAGT
>JAVBJR010001057.1:0-2606 GCA_031546965.1 Dysgonomonas sp. | reverse complement strand
CGTAATTTCACTTAAACGCGACTTTAGACATGCCAAATACTTGCTACCATCGCAATTTCAAGATTTTTAGAATCGTGGTTTTAACGCTAGATCGACTGGTGCATAATGCCCTGTGGTCCATTCATCCCCGGTCTCCCCTATATGGTGGAAAGCTTTTCCGGACCCTTGAGTTTCCACCATTGACAGGTTTCACTGTAACATAACTTTAGAAACCAAAAACAGCACTTGGCAATTTTTGAATCGGCTCAATTACAATTAGTACCTACTGTCATTTTAATGTGGAAGCAATTATTACATAAGATTGTGTAGATTGTTGGTACTGGCAGATTTTATTTAAATACGGTACATATTTCATTTAAACACAAATGAAGTTAGTGTTGATCGTGTTCTGCCAGATATTGCACAATTCTGCTCACTTTGGAGTACAGTCTTGTCGCCCTTTTAAAGTAAATGTGTTCATGTAAAATGAATATTAATGCTCAAGGTTTAGAAATATAGAGGTATATTATAAAATGCAGTTTAATTAACCTATTGCAACGATCCTTTCACCAGTACGGTCATATTTGGCGCAGAAACAGCCAGGTTTTTCATCATACGTATAGCTAACATTGAGTTTTCCACAAACTGGTAACAGCTCGCGAATGCACAAAGGAATAGTTTTTCCAGAACTTGCAGCACAAGCTGAAACGTCTTTTGCCAATTGGTCAACAGTCCGTAAAACATTGCCACTAATGACAATGCACATCAGCATCATTCCCTAGTACAAAAGTCATTGAATCCGTGTAGCAAATTCACGTAACTTTGAACAGCAATACAATTTATAATCATTTCAACATACAATACATTAGAAAATGCCAACAAATGCTTCATTCTATTCTGCAAACAAAGTTCATATACCAATCTGTGATTACCATTTTCCCTCAGTTTTCCAGGTTTTCCATAGTGCTTAGGCTAAATTTCCTGAACATGTATTACACGGTGTCCACCACATTTAAAATATAAAATTCCATGACTTTTCCAGGATTTCCATGACTATTTTATGCAAAATTCCAAGTCTTAATAAGTGGAATCTCAATGGACCAGCAACAACTTTCCACCACAAACAGGTTTTCCAACATAGGGAGCGTTTTAAATCAGTTACAAACCGATGCAAAAAAGTCAAACCTTCAACTATAGACAAATGGTTTCCACCATAGACAGGTTTTACTGTACTGTATTGTAATTTAGTGCAGATATTATTGTGAAAACATTGAGAATTTGTACATATCAATCATTTTTCGATGGTTTTCCATGACCAATTTCAAATTCCATGACTTTTCCAGGAAATACAGGAATTCCATGACAGTAGACAACCAGTATTAGTATTTTCAGGTTAAACTAGTTTTAATATTTAGCAAATACATCTAAATTCCCTACGTTTTTAATAATTTTCTAGGTTTCCCTGATTGGTATATGAACCCTGTTATAAAAGTTTAGTACAGTAATATCATTTCCTGATTTCAATTCACTGAAAAATAACAATTTTGATCGAGTTGCTCATTGTAAAAAAAAAATCAAAATGAATTGAAATGAAAGGCAAAATTTATGAATCTATTTGCTAGTTGTGATATATTGACCAGGTAATTTAGAACTATATTATATACGAGTACAGAACAATATAATACAATACAATTGCAAAGGATATTTTCCACATGTTTGCTTCGGTATGTAACTTATAAAATCGGTGAATATACATGCACGTTATATATACTGTTGTTTGAAATGCTCCTGCTATTATTTAATCTCAATTGTTGAACAACTCGGTGAGAATGTGTCGAAATAATTGGTTTTATAGCTTATAGTTTATCATACATACAACTTTCCCTGACATATCAGCTGTTAGTTAATATTATTATTATTATTTCTTCTACAATCAACAAATGAGCATACAAAAAATTGAGTAAGCTCTTTATAAGACAGTTATTTCACAAGTTATCATATTATCCGGTTAAAATAATTGTAATTATAGTAAAGTTTTATGGCATATGAAAATGATTGGGGATAAACACGTTTAATTACAGTTTCAAAATTCATTTTGTGGTGAAATTTCATCCACAACGTCACTGGATTGCTTTGTAGAAAATGCAACTCTGTACTTCTGCAGACTTTCACAGCAAAAATACATATGCAGTGAAACCTGCGAACTTGACCACCCTTATATGCTGACCGCCTGACAAAGTTGACCGTTTTTTCATGGAACCGAAATGTCCCATTGGATTTTCATAGGGATGACCCTCTGTAATCTGACCACCTTGAATGTTTACCACATTTTATATAGTACGCTGCCATACCTTTATAATAGGTTTAAACCTAAAAAGTTGCCTGTAATTTGACACTGTTAAGACAAATAAGGAATAATGAATGCCCAGGCGAGAATTTCTTTGCAATTCCTGGTCATAGACATATTGTGACGTCATCAGTCAATTCACTTCATGTTGGATGCCAAATTTTCCCCAGATTGGTGCTTATTAAGGGAGCGTCCATAAATTACGTCATCCAAAAGGGGGGGAGGGGGGGTTATTAAAAAAATGACGACAGATGATTATGGGGGGAGGGGGGGTTCAGAA
>JAVBJR010000873.1:0-2612 GCA_031546965.1 Dysgonomonas sp. | reverse complement strand
TAATAAATACAGAACCCAATAGACAATGTGTATTAAAGGTGAACTGACAGGGTTTTGTAACGGTGTATTCCCGTTTCGCCAAATCCCCTTTCGCCAAATCCAGTTTAGCCCAAATTTTTCCACCCCCTGCGACAATTCTGCACCTGCATCCCTGTTTGGCGAAAAGGAAATTCCCGTTTCGCCAAATTCCCTTTTGCCAAAATTTCTACCCACCACACAAATATTTTGGACATGGAAAAATTTTCATGTTTCCCGTTTCGCCATATTTCATTTTTTAAAATTGGCTGTTCCATCCATTGACTCTGCGCCCATACCGCACTGGTCACAAATGGGGGGGGGGGGGTTGTAGTTTTATGCATAATCCAGTGGGACAATTTCGTAGTTTTTTCACTAGTTTTAGCATGGGTTGCTGTCCTACTGCTATCCTACTATCCTGTGGTTTCTTCCAATATTCTGGCACATTGCATATATGCAGATTTACTTATTAGCACAGTTTAACCAACGGAGAACTGTTTCAAAAATATTTAATCTTCCAAGTGTATACAATGTGAAACAGCATCAACATATTGGTACAGTGTTCTTGTTCCCTGCATCACTTGTAATTTTAGGGTTCCTAAGCATTCTGCAAGGTTTTGAAACAATTCTATGCTAACAAGTAAATCTGTTTCTGCAGTGTGAATTCCACACAATATAATTAAGCAATCTCTCTGTCACAATATTGGAAGAAACCACATTTGATGTGCTTTCCAAATTCAAAGTTGCATTCGCCATATTATCATAGATTAAATGGTGTTAAAAACGAGTGGAAAAACTACCCATGTGGTATGTGCGCGGTGTCAATGGATGGAACAGCCAATTTTACAAAATGAAATTTGGCGAAACGGGAAACATGAAAATTTCTCCAGGTGCACAATTATTTGGGGGGTGGGTAGAAATTTTGGCAAAAGGGGATTTGGCGAAACGGGAATTTCCTTATCGCCAAACAGTCATGCAGGTGCAGAATTGTCACAGGGGGTGGAAAAATTTGGGTTAAACTGGATTTGGCGAAAGGGGATTTGGCAAAACGGGAATACACCGGATGGGTCATTTATTGCATGACTCGCACACTTAGAATGTGCCTGTGACTTAGGCTCTGCTGGTTCAGGTGTCGCTTTATGAATTTTACATTGCAAGTGAGATGTTGCCTTTTTTCTTTTGTTGTGTATAATAGAGTTAATGAATTTTGATATTTACATAGTATTTTTTTAGATGTGTGCTCGACTGAAACATTTTAATGTTTAATTCGGCCTGTACTCGCCTTTCAGTATTATTCTACTAATTTATCTGTTGTTATGATTTGTGTTATTGAATATTGTACATCGTTAGTTGTATCCTGGCCTGAAGATGGTCACGTGAATGCGTCCGAAACATGTCGGCACTAGAATAAATTTGTGCTGTTTCCCATCTATGAGTCGAGGATTATTACTTCTGTCAATCGAAGACCTCATATTTTCCCATATACTACGAACTCTTCGGAGTTTTGAGATGAATATGCTGAAAAAATGTTTAATATCTTGTTTACAGTGTGATATAGATTGGATAAAAAGTCTGTATCTTTCGTTAATAGCATTTTACGCATGACATGCATCAAAAATTTAATACTGCGGAGAAATAGGAAGTCAGACGTGCCCTTTCACAGTTTGGTGCATTTATAAACCGTGGAGTAATTTTTGAAAAGATGATTGCTGTGCGCTGCAGCGAAGCGGTTCCTCGTTTACTAAGGGTTGTAAGAAGTGTACTGATTCGAATGTATGAAAAAAATGCATGATTTGTTGCAATCTGCCCTGTGTGCCAATCCTCAGTTACGAGGTGTCACTTCACTGCAGAACACAGTAGTCATCTTAGAGCCCCGTATTTCAAAAATTTCCCTATGGTTTATAAATGACCCAAACATTCTGAAAGTACTTTTTATCAACTAAATTGGATGTGCTCTTCAAGCACCTAATTCGAAAATCTGACCTATCTAGCACGACTGAAAAGTTGGAACCTGGATGACCTTGAAACAATGGTCAAGGTCTGATAATTTGGCACCATTTGAAAGGGCAAATAAATATGACTTCCTATTTGTAAAAAAACATTAATGAAAGATAGACTTTTCATCCACACTGGATATTTTCCCAAGTGTTGCACACAAACAGGGTATCCAACCAGAGAACAAAAATATAACTGTTATTGTAACTTTTAAATATCCAAAGAAGTAAAATACAGTAAAACTTCGTTAATACGAACTCTTTTAATACGAACCCTCGGTTATAACGAACTAATTTTAAAGTCCCGACCAAACCGTAATTCAACCCCATGTTATTTTTATTGTATAATACGAACCCTCTTAAAACGAACCCTCGGTGTATACGATCGACCCAGAGTCCAAAAATAACGAACTTTTTGTAATTCCCCGAATGTGGCATTGTCCAAATGTTGAACTTGCACGGTGCATGCATATGTTACCGTGAGTTTGGCCATAAAACGCGTCAAAACCAGTTTTATACGTTTAAATAACTGTTTGATCGCAAAACATCCGTGAACATAAAAGAACCGCAACATGGAAAAACGTATTTCTAACTGATTTTTGT
>JAVBJR010000214.1:0-2921 GCA_031546965.1 Dysgonomonas sp. | reverse complement strand
CGGCTGCAGGGATGTTGAGCAATTGCTATTCAAAGAAATCGGATAATCGCCCGATTAGCCCATTACTTGGGCGATTGACTCATCGCTCGACCACGCCCACTGCCGGGTACGTACGTAATCCGTCTGTTTGCGGTTCTCAGGCAAGGAAAACGGCAATTTCATTGAAATGCAAGTATAGTTGGACATCTGGACAACAGTTGACAATGCAACAATCGCACTACGTTGACGTTTTGTACCTCAAACCGAATTTTAACGAATAAAAGGGCGGAGCTACAAAATTGTGCTTAGATTGCTGATGACTTTTTTTTTCATTTTATAATTGAAATCTGACTTCACCAACATGTTTTTCACCATCTTTTTCACGTTTGATGAGATTTTTAGGGTATGTAAGGAAATGGTGGCAGTTCTCCTTTAAGAATTAAGAGAAACCAGCTGTTTTTTTTTTACTCTATATGTCCAAATTCCTCATTTTGTGTTTTACAAGAAGATTTGGAGCTCACTATGGATGTGCACATATTTTTATCACGAAAAATTATTTTTTTGAGCGTTTCGATTTTCCGAAATTCTCGTGTTTATGAGCTTTGAGGCAACCGAGGTAGTAACTTTCTGCTTTAAAAGCAAGATACCCACAAGTTTTCCAATTCAGACAACAGATGAGGCACCGAAATCGTTGTGTTGTGGAGACCGAGTGCATAAATCACGACCAAAAGGTTTTCAACAACGTGCAATCTCCATGTTTTCATTGTTTGCACTCACCTTGCGATTGAGGTTGTACAGTACACATGTTACCAACACTACGTGACAGTCATCCTGCATTTTTAACCAACATATTGCAAACAATATGGTCCTTACAGTGTGTCCGGAAAGTCAGGTAATTTTGCTAATACCTCGAAATTGAAATGAATGTCTGCAAATATAATACCATTTTCATTTGTATAATATCATGGGGGGCATCCATCCGTGACGATGATTTATTCATATATAATTACAATCCATTATGAAAGCAACTAGGATAACTACAGTAAATAACAATGTTCCCTCAAAATTGTGATGATACCCTGACATAAAGAATGCAAGCCACAAATTAAAATTATATTAATACTTTATTTAATACTGTAAAGTATACAAAAGTAATGCACGTCACAATGTATCATTTCCATTCCGAAAATAAATCCATAATATGGCAACATGAATTCAGGAAATGCAGAGCAACAGCTTCCATGTTCCCAATTGCTTACGTATGTCAATAGTGGAAAGGGTCCAACTGTGTGGTAGTGCTTCACTGCATAGCATCTGGTCAACCATGTCATGACAACTTGTGGCAAAATAAAATATAAATGTATGTTTTGTAATTACATACTCCTCTTCTCCCTTACCGATTTCAACTCTGCTTTCGCCAATGTGTTCGCAATAACGTTGGCCACATATCTCTAATTTATACAAGTCACCTAGCTATCTTCAAAATTTGCGAAGATAAATTTGCCCTTAACGGAATGCTCCAAGGTCAAAAATATCGGACCAGTGGATGTTCCTCCATGATATTACCAATGGAAACGTCATTACATTTGCAAACATTCACTTCAATTCCGAGATATTAGAAAAAAGACCAGACTTTCCGAACACCCTGTATATGACGGATGTGCACCGGCCTTCATTCACCAGAATCTAGTGCTCAAATTCCAAATGATCGCAGTTGAAATCGAGTCTTGTTGATCTCGAGGGCGTTTTCTGGTAACCGGAAGTGAGGCCCATTGGAAAGTTATGTAATGTTATGTTATGTTTGTTTGTGTGTTTATTTGCAGTAACTTTCAGCTCATTTTTATACAACTTCTACACATCCTAGAGGGCTGAAATTTGGTATACAAATCAGTCTTGCACTATATATATTTTCGTCTATCAAACGGTTTTTTTATCAGGTTACGAATTAGAATAGCGAGTATTTCACTCGCGAAATCCGAAGTGGGGGTAGCTTTATGGGTTGTTTTCACTGCACAGCCCATGCGACAGTGACGGCGCTTGTGGCAACGGACGTTAAAAACTCAAATTCATAATTTACGCTCGTGTCGATTTATAAATACACTTAGTACCCAAAAAACTTAGAGTTTTTTTCACGGCTTGTTTTCAATGTACGGGTATAACGAGGCTGCATTGTAAACACGAAATGTTTAGTTTAATATTCTCGTGTTTACAATGTATATGTATAGTAATAATTTTATTTACTTCCAGTCCCCAAACAATTCAGTACTATACTTGAGTTTACAAACAACTACCGGACTATGCACAAATAAAAAGTGATCCACTAAGTCTCAAGGAGACGATTGGGGCTAATTTTAATTAACATTGATTCTATCAATTAATAAATGTGACATTCGAATTCACTGGACCAGGGACAGAAACGTCGATTCCAGCTTATGGCTAGCATTTGTGGACTGTTGCTATAGATTTTATATAACTGAGCGATCTACTTAATTACTGACCAATGGCAATAAAGACATGTACAGCCAAAGTGCCACGTGTACAGTACTTAATGCTACGTTGTGGTGCCCTATATAAAGAAAATTATTAAAAAAGTTATTAATATTGGTTTACCACAATGCAACACACGTGGGTACTAGCTGTCATCGACACGGCAGAATTTGATGTCATGACATCAATTTGACAGGAAAATAATTTTGTCACTTCAACGTAATTCATTTATTTACTTTAGTCAA
The DNA here is from genome assembly GCA_031546965.1 of Dysgonomonas sp. GTDB lineage: Bacteria > Bacteroidota > Bacteroidia > Bacteroidales > Dysgonomonadaceae > Dysgonomonas_A. Next base: position 210 of record JAVBJR010000214.1, on the reverse strand, counting down.
ATCATGGCACCAATTATGATAAATTATACAAGTACGAATTCTTTGCTGGAAATCACTTATTATAAATAGTATACCGTCTGAAAATTGTCGATCGTGAATAAAACGGCTTTAATGGACACCTGTGCTTATTTACATTATGTTCACATGCATTATCATGTTACCAAATAACTTCATATAATCTGGAAAGTTTTTTATTTCAATAGCACTCTT